>NZ_JBITGS010000001.1:685552-803161 GCF_044457265.1 Streptomyces sp. NPDC050564
ACCCCACCCCCCCCCCGCCCCCGCGCCGCCGCACCCCCCCCCCCCCCCCCCCCCCCCCCCCCCCCCCCCCCCCCCCCCCCCCCCCCCCCACGGCAGGGTGGCGACTGCTTCGCCTCGGACCGCTCCCCTGGCTCAGGAGCTGGGCAGCAGACCGGACACCGGGACCGCGGTCTGCATGACAGCCGGCGCGTCGCCCCTACCGGAGCCGCCGCGGTGACCTTCGCGATCGCGTCCTTCACGGCCTGACTGAGCTTCGCCGCGTCGTCGGCGAAGAGCCGTCCCCCATTCGGGGCAACGCGAGCCGGCCGCCATCCCGTCGGGGAGGGCGGCCGGCCAAAGGTCTCGCGCTGCCGTCAGCCGTTGCTGCAGGTGTTGCCGAACGCGGGGTTCAGCAGGGCGATGACGTTGACGGTGTTCCCGCAGGCGTTCACCGGAACGTGGACCGGGACCTGCACGACGTTGCCCGACAGGACGCCCGGGGAGTTGGCAGCCGAGCCGCTCGCGCCGCTGTCGGCGGCGGCGACGCCGGCGGTGCCCGCCAAAGCTGCGGCGGCAACGGAGGTCAGGGCCAGGCCCTTCGCGATACGCGACATGGAGAAGTGCTCCTTGGAGTCGACACAACATCCGGGCGGGGTGCCCGGCTCTGGATTCAACGCGCGGCGCACACGCGGGATGCGCCTCCAAAGGAGTGATCTCATGAAACGCCAACACTTCACGGTTCTGACTCACTCGCCTGGTTTGACCGATAAATACGGATAGCCGCTGGATTCGGGCACCTCCGAGGCTGCTTGGAAGCGGAGGGAGAGTCATATCGCGCATGTGTGATCTCCAGAAGTCGGCCAACTCGTCCATCAGCTGCCGTACGGCGTCCGCGCCCACCTGTCTGCCGGCTCCTCCGTACTCCGCCACGCGAGGGCAAGCCCGCCAGGAACGGCGACTTCGACATGTCCTACACGTCGGCAAGGACCCGGACACCTGCAACTCCAGGCGCGCGGAGCTCCGTCTGCCGGAGGGCGGGAGGTCACGTACGCGCGGCTGCAGTGCGGAGGCAACCTCCGTATCGGCAAGCAGAAGCCGCCGAAGGACAACCGGCGGGGCTGATCACCGAGCCCAGTGGCGCGTACAAGGCGGTGCTCGCGGACAGCGTCATCGGGCACCGGGGGGCGCGCGGGCCGCCGGCGTGCGTGAGCGGGGGCGGCTTGCTGACCGTGTCGACCGGGCGTGACACGCCGACGGCGCTGAGGGATCCTGCCAACCCCCTTGACGACGTGCCGAATTCGACGATCAGCGGGCCGGAGTCCGCCGCGGCGAAGCGAGTGCTCGCGTATCCGAACACGCTCGGCTACGACTCCGGCGTCCTCGAACGCGGTAAGGGGATCCGGCGCGGGGGTGACCAGTTGGCCTTCCTCGTTGCGCAGCGGGACGCGGCCTGGGTCGGGGCGCTGCTCGCCGCCGTCGACGCGGAGCAGTGAGGCACGCCGTCGCGCGCCGCCCGTGCGCGAGGAACCACGCACGCACCTGTCGACCGCCACTCGTGCGCTGCCGTGGACCCGGCGCCCTTGCCGGGCGTCGCGACGGGGCGAACGTTGCCTGCTGGGGTACTAGCGGCGCTCAGCGCGCTGCGGCCGCGCGCCGAAGAGCACAAGACGGCCTGGCGCGCCCCGGACGACCGCGCTCCCGGCCTCGCGATGTGGGACCTGTGGTCCCGGCATGTGGCACTGCGGCTGGTGGAGCGAGTACGGCCGCGACGGCGTGCGCTGGACGTCCGGGTCGTACGTCCGCTCGGCGGGCAGGTCTCGCCGACCGGCCCCGTATCCGATCCCCTGGCCGATTCCCTCATCGGCTCCGTGGCCGACGACGAGATCATGGCCCACGTCGGCCGGCTGATCTGAAACGACCTGCCCCGGCCCGGGAGCGCCCCTGGTGGCAGTCGGCCCGCTCCCCGCACAGTGGCCTGGGTTGCACCCGGCGCAACTGGTTCTACGCCGAGCGTCCCGGCCTGTTCCGCCCGCTCCCGGAGACCGCCCACGCCCGGATCGCGGCCACGGCACTGGAGCCGACGGGCGCGTGGTGGGTGCGCAACGGCATCGAGCCGGTCGTAGACGCGGCTCGGGTGCCGGGCGCGGTGAGGCGTCCGGCACCCAGAGCGGAGTACTACCGGCGGGGCACGGCTCGGCCCCTGCGGTACAGGACGGTTCCGCCCGCGAGCAGGGCGACGCTGGCGGCCGAGGCCGCGAGCACGCCCTCACTGCCGGTGCGCGGCAGCGTGGGGGAAGCGCCGGGCGGCTGTTCCGTGAGAGACGGGGTGTTCGGAGGGGTCCTCTTCACCGAATGAGGGACCGTCCGAGGGGTCGTCGGCGGCGTAACCACAGGAGGAACCGTCGGCGGGGTCGTCGGCGGCGTAACCACAGGCGGAACCGTCGGCGGGGTCACCACAGGCGGAACCGTCGGCGGCGTCACCACAGGCGGAACCGTCGGCGGCGTAACCACAGGAGGAACCGTCGGCGGGGTCACCGGCGGCGTCACCACAGGAGGAACCCCCGGCGGGAACGTCGGCGGCGTAACCGGCGGAGGAACCGTCGGCGGAGTCACCGGCGGAGGTGCCGTGGGCGGGGTCACTGGCGGCGTAACCGGCGGAGGCGGCGTAACCGGCGGAGGCGGCGTGGGCGAGTCCTCGTTGGCGCACCCGTTGCCGAAGGCGGGGTTGAGCGCGCCGATCACGTCCACCGAGTTGCCGCAGGCGTTGACCGGAACGTCCACCGGTGTCTGGACGGTGTTGCCCGACAGGACGCCGGGCGAATCGTGGGCCTCGCCGTGCGCCGAGGAGCCGGAGACGGACGAAGCATCATCGCCGGGTGATTGGCGCGGCGGCGCACCCTGCAACGGCTGCGAACTCGAGCCGTTGGAACAAGAGTTCCCGAACGCCGGGTTGAGCGCGGCGATGACGTTGACCGTATTGCCGCAGGCGTTCACCGGTACGTGCACCGGAACCTGGACGTTGTTGCCCGACGCGACGCCGGGTGAGTCCGTGGCGGCCCCGTTCGCGTTCGAGTCCGCGAAGCCGGGGGTGGCGTACAGGGACAGGATGCCCGTCGCGGCCGCGGCCACGACCACTCCCCTACTCAGGGTCTGTCGCAATCTCGTTGTCTTCCTGCTGGTAGAAGTGAGGAAAGTCGGCCCTGGAACCGATGAGGCAATCCAAGGCCGACCCTGACACAGTCGGGGCAGTTGATGCGCCGTGGTGCGTCAGCTGTTGCTGCAGCCGTTGCCGGACGTCGGGTTCAACAGGGCGATGACGTCGACCGTGTTGCCGCACACGTTGACAGGAATGTGCACGGGAACCTGGATCACGTTGCCCGAGAGGACACCCGGGCTGTTGCTGGCGGCACCCTCGGCGCCGGCGTCGGCGAAGGCGGGGGCGGCCATTCCCAGAGCCATGATCGTGCCGGTGACGAGAGCAGCGCTCTTCTTGTACTTCACATGCTTTCCCTTCTCTGCGGCCATGCCTCATTGACGGCCGAAACCGAGCGAGCACAGCATGAACGGCTCGCACCATGACCTGCACGCTGTAAACGAGGGACAGGCCTACGAAGAAACTCAGGAACGCGCGCTGTCCGGTAATTCACTCGAACGCATCGCACCGAAATGACACCGTGCCCCTATAGCATGCAGAAACGATAGAAGCAGAAACGCTTCCCACCTCGGCCGCGTGCGGATCAGCTGCCGCCGGCTCCGTTGCCGGAGCCCACCGGGATGTTGTCCAGGATGCGCGACAGCGGCTCGTCACCCTTGGTCGACAGACCGATACAGAGCTTATTTCCACCCCCGCCAACCGGAGGCGGCGCGAATAGTTTCGCGGCTTCACCCGGATGGACTGTTCGTGACCCCGGAATTCGTGGAACGACAGGCACGCGGCCGTGTGCACATGCCGTTCGAATAGGCCAATGGAGTGAATGGGAGCAACCATGCAGGCCGGGCCCAGTTGTCCAGGACGCTCCGGTGGACGGGGTACCTCAGAAGGGACATGCAAGTGATCAAGAAGGTTATGGCTGCCGCGGCAGTCGCCGTTTCCGTCGTCGGAGCCTCGGCCGCCGCCGCGCCGCAGGCGCTGGCCATCGGCAACGACGGGGGCGTCACCACCAGCAACGGCAACAACGCCCAGCAGATCTACGGCAACCAGGCGACGTACGGCACCATGAGCCCGCAGATGGCGCTCGTCCAGGGTTCACTGAACAAGCCCTGCATCGGTCTGCCGGTCAAGGGCAACATCGGCTCGGTCGCGGGCGTCGTGCCGGTCACCGCCCTCCAGGACGTCCCGGTCCTGTCGTCCCCGCAGAACCAGCAGTGCACCGAGAACTCCACCCAGGCCAAGGGCGACGAGCCGCTCTCGCACATCCTCGACAACATCCCGGTGCTCTCCGGCAACGGCGCCACCGGCAGCTGATCCGCCGCGTACAGCGGGCCGTCGGTCTCTCCCGGCGGCCCGCTGTCGCTGTCAACGATGCCAGCAGCAGCGACGCGTCAACTCCGGTCCCGAGGAACCCTCCGGGTCATTCGGGGCATACCCCCGCAACCCCATCGTTCACCGCACTGTTGATCATCACGCGGCTCCGTAACGGAGCCCGCTCTCCGAAAGGGAACGAACATGAAGAAGCTGTGGGCGACTGCGGCTATTGCCGCCTCCGTCGCCGGTGTCTCGGTCGTCGCCGCCCCCCAGGCGCTGGCCATCGGCAACGACGACGGCGTCACCACCAGCAACGGCAACAACTCCGTCCAGTCGTACGGCAACCAGGAAACGCACGGCAACCTGAGCCCGCAGCTCGCGCTCGTGCAGGGCACGCTGAACAAGCCGTGCGTCGGTCTGCCGGCCAAGGCGAACGTAGGCTCGGTCGTAGGCGTCGTGCCGGTCACCGCCCTCCAGGACGTCCCGGTCCTCTCGGCCCCGCAGAACCAGCAGTGCACCGAGAACTCCACCCAGGCCAAGGGCGACGAGCCGCTCTCGCACATCCTGGACAACATCCCGGTCCTGTCGGGCAACGGCGCCACCAACAGCTGATCAATTCGGCAGCGCACACAGCGGGTCGCCCCTCGGAGCGGCCCGCTGTTCCCATGTCCGCCGGTCCCATGGCGGCCATCCGGTGGTCTCTCTCAGGTCCGGTAAAGGGCCTCGATCTCGGCCGCGTACGTCGCCGTCACCGCACGCCGCTTCACCTTCAGGGAGGGGGTGAGCAGGCCGTTGTCCTCGGTGAACTCGCCCGCCACCAAAGCGAACGCCCGAATGGACTCGGCCCGTGAGACCGCTTCGTTGGCGTAGTCCACGGCCTTCTGGACGTCGGCGCGCATCCGGGGGTCGCGGACGACCTCGGACAGCGGGGTATCCGCGGGCAGTTTGCGGACGGCGAGCCAGTGGGCGACGGAGTCGGGGTCGAGGGTGATCAGGCCCGCGACGAACGGGCGGTTGTCGCCGACGACCAGGCACTGGCCGACCGGCGGCCGGCTGCGCAGCCGGTCCTCCAGGACGGCCGGCGAGACGTTCTTGCCCCCGGAGGTGACGAGGATGTCCTTCTTGCGCCCGGTGATGGTGAGGTAGCCGTCCTCGTCCAGCGCGCCGAGGTCGCCGGTGGCGAACCAGTCGTCCCGCAGGACCGCGTCCGTCGCCACCGGGTTGTTCCAGTAGGCGCCGAAGACGACGCCGCCCTTGATGAGGACCTCGCCGTCGTCGGCGATCCGGACGGCCGTGCCCGGGACCGGGAGGCCGACCGTGCCGGGCCGGGGCTTCAGGGGCGGGACGATGGTGGCGGCGGCGGTGGTCTCGGTGAGTCCGTAGCCCTCGTAGACGATGATCCCGGCCGCGTAGAAGAAGAGGTTGAGGTTGCGGTCGAGCGGGGAGCCCCCGCTGATGGCGTAGCGGGCGCGGCCGCCGAGTTCCTTGCGGATACGGCGGTAGACCAGCAGGTCGTACAGCGCCCAGGCGGCGTACAGGCCGGGCCCGGGCCCCTTTCCCACGCCGAGGAACTTGTTCAGGTACGCCTCTGCGAAACGGACGCCGACGCGATCGGCGCGGTCGAAGGAGGCGCCGCGGCCGATCTTCTCGGCGGTGGCACGGCCGGTGTCGTGGATCTTCTCGAAGAGGTACGGGACGCCCACCAGGAAGGTGGGGCGGAACTCCTTGAGCGCCGGGCGGAGTTCGTCGGGCTTGATGCTCGGGCAGTGGCCGATCTCGATGCGGGCCATCAGGCAGGCGATCTGCAGGCAGCGGCCCAGGATGTGGGCGAGCGGGAGGAAGAGGAGGGTCGAGGCGATCTGGCCGGTGACCTCCTTGAAGAGGGGGTGGAGCAGCTCGACCGTGTTGGCGGCCTCGGCGTACAGGTTGGCGTGGGTGAGGACGCAGCCCTTGGGTTTGCCCGTGGTGCCGGAGGTGTAGCAGACCGTCGCCACCGTGTCGGGGGTGAGGGCGGCGCGGCGCTTGGCGACCTCCTCGTCCGCGATGTCCCGTCCCAGAGCGGCGAGTTGAGCGATCGCGGCCCCCGCCGCGGCAGCGGCTGATGTCGGCGTCAGCTGCCAGACGCGCGGGGGTTCGGGGTGCCGGGCCGTGCCGGTCGCCACGGTGTCCGCGTTCTCGGCGGTCTCGACGATCACCAAGCGCACGCCCGAGTCCCTTACGATCCACTCCACTTGCTCCGCGGACGAGGTCGCGTAAATGGGGACGGTCTGGCCGCCGGCGGCCCAGATCGCGAAGTCGAGGACCGTCCATTCGTAGCGCGTACGGGACATCACCGCGACCCGGCCGCCCGGTTCGAGCCCCGCCGCGATCAACCCCTTCGCGGTGGCGGTGACTTCGCGGGCGAAGGCGGCCGCGGTCACCGGGTGCCAGACGCCGTGTTCCCTGCGGCGCAGGACGACCGCGCCGGGTGCCTCGGCCGCGTTGGTGAAGGGCAGGTCGGCGGTGCTGCCGGTGGTGGGGCTCGGTGCCAGCCGGGCGGTGCGCGCCTCACGCACCACTCCGGCAGCGTCTCTGACCAGCTCCACCTTGCTGCGACCGGCCAGGTCGGTGCGCTGCTTGGCCCGTTTCAGATCCTTGCGTACGCCCATGCCGACTCCCGGTCGCAGGATTCTTACTCGTGGGTCAACTTACTCGGACGTAAGGCAAATTCAATGGGTTGCAAGGAGCGGATACGACCGCACGGCATCCACCCGTTCGGCCCACCACCGGCGTCAAGCCGGGGTCGCGGTGAGCCGATGAATTGATCATGACGTCCACGTACTCTCCTGCCCGGCGGCGCCGCGAGGTCCCGCCGCCTTCCTCACTCCCCGAGCTGCCGGCCGGCAGGAACATCTCCCCGCAGGCATGGCTGCGCACCGCGGTGTGGATGATCCCCGCCCTTGTGATGGCGTTCGCCGGGTTCCAGCGGCGCTGGATGGCCGACGACGCGTATATCTACCTACGGACCGTGCGGCAGATCCTGGCGGGGAACGGGCCCGTGTTCAATGCGGGCGAGCGGGTCGAGTCGTCCACCGGGACGCTCTGGCAATGGCTGCTCGTGGCCGCCGGGCTGCCGGGGGCGGACCTCGCGACGGCCGCGGTGTATGGGGGGCTGCTGCTGACCGCTGTCGGATTCGCGCTCGCCGGAATCGGGGCGCTGCGGCTGTACGGCGATCGGGCAGGCCTTCCGCTCGGCTCCCTTGTGCTGCTCGGGCTGCCGCCCGTGTGGGACTTCGCCACCTCGGGGCTCGAGACGGGGCTCGCCACGTGCTGGATCGCGGGGGCATGGCTCGCCCTCAGCACCCGCTCCGCGTCACTCGTGACTTCGCTGCTGCTCGGGCTCGGACCCCTCGTGAGACCCGACCTGGGGCTGGTGTCCGCCGTCTTCCTGGCCGCGCAGTGGCTCCTGGTACGGCCCACCCGGCAGGGCACGCTCGCGGGTGTCGCGAGTGCGGTGGCGCTCCCGGGCGCGTACGAGATCTTCCGCGCGGGCTACTACGGGCATCTCGTGCCGCTACCCGCTGTCACCAAGGAGGCGGCGCAGAGTCTGTGGGGACGCGGCTTCGGATATCTCGGGGACTTCTCGGTGCCCTATCTGCTCTGGGTGCCCGCGCTGCTCGTGACCGCCGCGCTGCTGGCCTCGCCCGGGCGGTGGGCCTGGCGGGTCACGCCACCGCACGGCCGGGTCCCGCTCGTCCCCGCGCTCGCGCCCGTCGTCGCCGGGTTGTTGTGCTGGTTGTACGTCATCAAGATCGGCGGGGACTTCATGCACGGCCGGATGCTGCTGCCCGGACTGCTGCTGATGCTGTTGCCCGTCTTCGTCGTGCCCGTGACGCGGGCGGGAGCACTCGCGGCAGTCGGGGTCGGCGTGTGGGCCGTGGTGTGCGCGGGGTGGCTGCGGATTCCGTACGGCGGACAGGTGGGCCCGGCGGGGATCGCGGACGAACGGGGCGTGTACGTCCGTCATAACGCTGACGCCCACCCCATTCACCACACCTTCGCGGGCGCGCCCTGGCATGTCGCCCACGCGCGTGAGGTGCGGGAGGCGGAGCGCTCCGGCGCGGCCACCCTGCTGTGGGGCGACCGCCTCCGTATGGCTGCCGACTCGCCGTCGGTGACCGCCAGTTACGCGGTCCTCGGCTGGAACGGGGCCGTCGTGCCGCTGAACGGTGCCGCGCTCGATTCGATCGGGCTCGCCTATCCCCTCGCCGCCCACTCCGAGCGGGTCGGCGGCGGCCGTGTCGGCCACGACAAGCAGCTGCCCGCCACCTGGCTCGCCGCCGATCGGGGCGACCCGGCCGATGTGCCCCCGGGTCTCGACCCGGCGCGTGTCACCGCGGCCCGCCACGCCCTGCGCTGCGGTGCCCTCGCCGAACTCCGGTCCGCGACACGGGATCCGCTTACTCCCGGTCGCTTCCTGCGCAATGTCGCCGGGTCCTGGGAGCGCACCACGTTCCGCTTCCCGGACGATCCGGTGAAGGCGGAACGGGAGTTGTGCGGCGAGAGGTGACACGCGGCGCCCTGTGTGAGGGGTGAGGTGATTCGCCCCGGACGTATGCGGGGCGCCTGGGTCCTGTCGTCGAACTCCCGTCGTCCGCCCGGAGGGCGGGCTCCGCGGCAGCCGCGCCGCCGCCCTCGTACTGGATCTCCGGTCTGTGCCCGGTGCGACGAGTGGGGGGACCTCCCACGCCCTTGAGGCAGTGGGGGAGCGTGCCAGGCGTGGCGGAGCAGGCGGGAGTTCGACGACAGGGCTAGTCCCTGAGCCGGGTCGCCTGTCGGATCGCGTCGGCGAGTCGACGGAGCTCAGTGTCCTCCGTGGCGGTCGCCAACTTGTCCGCGTGGACGGCGAGTTCGGACAGGGGCGGGCGGGCCGGGAGATCGGTCCAGCGGTGGTCGCCCTGGCGGAGGGCGTCGGCGAAGTACGCGGCGGTCGCGGCGACTTGGAGGCCGTGGGACGAGGTCCACAGGTCGTCGTCGAGTGAGCCGGTCTCCAGCTGGCCGGACTCCTCGTGCGGGGCGCGGGTGTCGGGGTCGAGCCAGCGGACACTCGCGGTGGCGAGGTGGCCCGAGGCGCCGGGCCTGGTGCGGACCGCGTACAGGGCGGTCACCGTGTGGCCGGGACCCACCTCGCCGCCGTCCACCCGGTCGTTGCGGAAGTCCTCGTCGGCGACCTTGCGGTCGTCGTAGCCGATCAGCCGGAACTTCTCGACCGTCTGCGGGTCGAAGGCGACCTGCGCCTTGGCGTCGCGGGCCGTGAGGTCGATGTTCTGCGGGAGCTGGTCGCAGAAGACCTTGCGCGCCTCGTCCTTGTTCGAAACGTAGGTGGTGTGGCCGTCGCCCTTGTCGGCTAGGCGCTCCATCAGGGCGTCGCCGTAGTCGCTGCCCACGCCGACGCCGAAGAGGGTGATGCCGTCCTCGCGGCGGGCGTCGGAGATCCGCTCCAGGATGCTGTCCGCGTCCGTGTCGCCGGTGTTGGCGAGTGCGTCGGAGATCAGCACGACCCGGTTGGTGGCGCCCTCGCGCAGGCCCTCGACCGCCGTGTCGTACCCGGTGTCCACGCCCGCGCCGAGGTTGGTCGACTCCTGCGGCTCCAGACTGTCGATCGCGTCGTGCACACGGCCGCGGTGGTCGCCGAGGCGGGTCATCGGCAGGACGGTCTCGGCGTCGTCGCTGAAGGTGACCAGAGCGAGCGAGTCGTCGTCGCGCAGCCGGTCGGTCATCACGTCGAGGGAGTCTTTGGCCAGGTCGAGGCGGCCCGGTTCCTCCATCGAGCCGGAGACGTCGATGACGAACGTGAGGGCGGCGGGCGGGCGTTCACGGTCGTCCTCGGCCGCGCGGGTGGCGAGGCCCACCCTGACCAGCGACCAGCCGTCGTCGTCCGTGCGGGCGCCGTCGACGGTGACCGAGAAGCCATTGCCGTCGGGGCGCTCGTAGTCCTGGCGGAAGCTGTTGACGAACTCCTCGGGGCGAATGGTGGAGGGGTCGGGAATCCGGCCGTTCGCGAGGGTGCGGCGGGCATAGCCGTACGAGGCGGTGTCGACGTCGAGAGCGAAGGTGGAGAGGTAGTCGGGGGACGGCGCGATCTCACGGTCGGGTGCGCCGGTCTGCTCGCCCTCCTGCTGTCCCTGCGCCGTGCCCGATGACGGCTGGGCGGGGGCGGGCAGGGGGAGGTCGCGCCCGCCGGATTTGTCGGCGCCGTCCGACGAGTTGCCGCTGCCGCTCGCACTGCAGCCCGTCAGCAGCACGGCGCCCGCCGCTGTCAGCGCGAGCAGGGTTCCGCGCAGTCGGCGGCTTCCTGTGGCCCGCGCCCGTATGTGGTCCCTACCCATCTGTGCCCCCTCGGTGAGCGGCCTGTCTATGGGCCGACGTCTGTGACTGTGACGTCCGAGGGGGCCTGAATGTGCGCTCCGGGGCATTGCGGATGAATCTCGAAGCGGCCACGACGGGCAGCCGTCGAGACCGGTAGGTGATCCTCCGGAGACCTACGACACGATGTCCTTGCGCCGGAAACCGCGGAAGGCCAGGGCGAACAGCACGATCGCGTACGTTATGGAAATCGCCGTGCCCTGGATCATGCCGCTCCACTCCGGGTTCGGCTGAACGGCGTCGGCCCAGGCGAACTGCCAGTGCGCGGGCAGGAAGTCGCGCCAGTCACCGAGGGCGGTGACCGCGTCCAGGACGTTCCCCACGATCGTCAGGCCGACCGCGCCGCCGACCGCGCCCAGCGGGGCGTCCGTCTTGGTCGACAGCCAGAACGCGAGCCCCGCGGTGACCAGTTGGGACACGAAGATGTACGCGATCACCACGAGGAGCCGCTGGGTCGCGGTGCCCGCGGAGAGCGCGCCGCCGGTGGGGATCTCCAGCGGGCCCCAGCCATAGGCCGCGGTGCCCACCGCGATCGCGACGACCGGCAGCAGCACCATCGCGGCGAGGCTGAGGCCGAGGGCGACGGTGAGCTTCGACCACAGCAGGCGGGCCCTGGGCACCGGTGCCGCCAGCAGATAGCGCAGCGAGGACCAGCTCGCCTCGGAGGCGATGGTGTCCCCGCAGAACAGCGCGACGGGGATCACCAGCAGGAAGCCGGCCGACACGAACAGGTTCACCGCGGCGAAGTTCGCGCCCGACGCGGTGGCCGTGTCCATCAGCGTGACCTGGCCGTTGCGCGAGCCGGGGTCGCCGCCGATGGCGAAGGCGACGACCAGGACGAAGGGCAGCGCCGCCAGGATCGCGCCCATGACGAGGGTGCGGCGCCGCTTCAACTGCCGGATCAGCTCCACGCGCAACGGCAGCGTGCGCCGCGCCCGGTACCCGTCGGCCGTCTCGGTGCGCTCCACGAGCGTGCTCATGCTGAGCCTCCGATCAGGGTGAGGAACGCGTCTTCCAGACGGCGGTGGGGGCCCACCGACGCGACGGGCACTTCGAGCCGTACGAGCTCCACGACGAGGCGCTCCGCGCTGCCGCCGGGATCGAGACGGACCAGCAGCCCGCCCTCGGCGACGGCGGCCGAGGCCACGCCCGGCAGCGCGCCGACCTTCTCGACGACCGGCTCGTCCACGGGGGAGCCGGTGCCGACCAGGAGGGTGTCTCCGGAGCCGACGATCTCGCTCACCGGGCCCGCCTGGACCAGCCGGCCACGGTCCATGACCACCAGATGGGTGCAGGACTGCTCGACCTCCGCCAGAAGATGGCTGGAGACGATGACCGTGCGGCCCGCGGCGGCGTACCGGATCATGACCTCGCGCATCTCGCGGATCTGAGGCGGGTCGAGGCCGTTGGTCGGTTCGTCGAGGATGAGGAGGTCCGGGAGGCCGAGCATCGCCTGGGCGATGGCGAGGCGTTGACGCATGCCCTGGGAGTAGGTGCGGACCGCGCGGGCCAGCGCATCGCCGAGGCCCGCGATCTCCAGCGCCTCCTCCAGGTGCGCGTCCTCGCGCGGACGGCCCGTCGCCTGCCAGTACAGCTCCAGGTTCTCGCGGCCCGAGAGATGCGGCAGGAAGCCCGCGCCCTCGACGAACGCCCCGACCCGGGACAGCACCGGGGCGCCGGGCCGGATCGCGTGCCCGAAGACGCGGATCTCGCCGCCGTCGGGCTTGATCAGGCCCATGAGCATGCGCAGGGTGGTCGTCTTGCCCGCGCCGTTCGGCCCGAGCAGGCCGAGGACCTGGCCCTTCTCCACACGGAACGAGAGGTCCCGTACCGCGTACCGGTCCGCCGACTTCGCGTACCGCTTGCTCAAGTCGCTGATCTGGAGCGGGACTTCGGCCAGCTCCGGATCGGGCGCCCCCGGCGCCGTGCGGCGGCGGCCCGTCAGCAGCAGTGCCAGCGCGACCAGTGCTGCGGCCGGCGGCAGCCACCACACCCAGGCGGGCAGCGGCGCGGCGGCGGTCGTCACGCCGGGTGCCGTCGGGACCTGGAGGTCGCTCTTCAGGGACACGGTGTACGTCGCCGGGGCGGCCGGTGAGGCATATCCGAGGTCGGTCGAGGCGAGGACCAGCTTCAGCCGGTGGCCCTTCTGCACCTCGTGGTCGATGGCGGGCAGGGTGACCGTGACGTCTTTGCCGGACTTCGCTGCCGCCACCCGCAGCGGCGTGACCAATTGCGAGGGCAGCACCTGCTGGGCACCGCCCGGTCCGACGTCGTACACCTTCGCGAACAGGACCGCGTCGTCGCTGCTCGAGGTGACGTGCACCGTCACCGTCGGCGACCCGGTGATCCTCAGATCGCTGCCGAACGCCGCGGAGTCGAACTGCGCGTACTGGCCCGGGAAGTCGAGGGAGACCCCGACGCCCAGGGACGAGAGCTGCGCGAGGCCGCCCGAGCCGCCGAGGCCGGGGAGCGCCGAGATGGCGGGCGGATTCGCTCCCGCCGGGTTCTCGAAGCGCTGCTCGCGACCGCTCAGCGCGATGGCGTGCTGCCCGCTCTCCAGTCCGGGATAGGTGTCCCCGCTCGCGCCCCTCAGCAGGGCGGCGCCGTCGGTGGAGTCGATGCCTCCGGTGCGGGTGACGCGGAAGGGGGGGCCCGTGTCGGCGTTCTTGTCGTCCTTCAGATAGCGGTCGAACCAGGAGCCGACGCGGGACTCGACGCGGCCCGTCTCCATGTCGCCGCCGTCGTGGCCGCCGGAGATCCAGTCGACGTCGACGGGCGCGCCGCCCGCCCTGATCGCCTTGGCCATCGCGTCGGCGTGGCCGAGCGGGAAGAGGGAGTCGGACTGGCCCTGCACGATGAGCGTGGGCACCTTGATGCGGTCGCCGACGGCGGAGGGACTGCGCTCCTCGAGGAGCCGAGTGGCCGCCGCGTCCGGCTTTCCGGCCTCCGCCACGCGGTTGTACATCGCGCACAACTGGGGCTGGAACTGGTCGCAGCCGCCGCCGGAGTTGATGAAGATGCCGGCCCAGAGCTTCTTGAAGACCCCGTTCGGAAAGAGGGCGTCCGACAGGTTCCAGTACGTGATCGCCGGGGCGATCGCGTCGACCCTCCGGTCGTAGGCGGCGGCCAGCAGGGAGATCGCCCCGCCGTACGAGGCGCCGGTGACGCCCACGCGCGGGTCGCCGCTCTTGTCGAGCCGGACCTCCGGGCGCTTCGCCAGCCAGTCGATGAGCTTCGAGACGTCGGTGACCTCGGCCTTGGGGTCGTTCAGGCCGATCTTGCCGGTGGACTTCCCGAAGCCGCGCGCCGACCAGGTGAGCACCGCGTACCCGTCACGGGCGAGCTTCTCCGCCTCGTCCCGTACGTCCTCCTTGCTGCCGCCGAAGCCGTGCGCCAGGAGGACGGCGGGGCGGCGCTGCGAGGACGAGCCCGCGGTGAAGTACGAGGTGTCGATGCGCAGCCCGCCGCCCATGGCCATGACGCGGTCGGCGCGGTGCACGGGCGCGGTGTCGTCCGAGGCGACAGCCGTCCATGTGCCCGCGCCGGCGAGCACGACGACGGCGGCGGCCGCGGCCGCGATCCACCGCCGGGGCCCGCGCAGTCGGGGCAGTCGAAGATCCATGCCCTCAACGGTACGGGCGAGCGCCGACAACCGATGCAGCCGCCGGGCTGAACCCCCGCCCCTCCCAGGGGAGTACGGACCCGGTCCCACATACCGCGTCCGTGGTACGAACGGCCCATGGAGATGCGCCGCGCCGGCACCGTCGGCGAACTGACCGCTGCCGAGTACCTCTTCGACGACCCCGTGCGCCCCGAGTGGGCCCAGCGCTTCCTGGACGCCCAGGGCCACCACCTCTTCCTCGCGTACGAGGACGGCAGTCCCGTCGGCTTCATCAGCGGGGTCGAGACGGTCCACCCCGACAAGGGCACCGAGATGTTCCTGTACGAGCTGGCGGTCGCCGAGCCGTTCCGGCGGCGCGGCATCGGGCGTGCGCTGATCCGGGAGCTCGCCGCCCTGGCCCGCGAACGCGGCTGCTACGGGATGTGGGTCGGCGTCGACACCGGAAACGACGTCGCCCTTGCCACCTACCGCAGCGCGGGTGGCAAGGACGACGGGTCGTGCACGGTGGTGACGTGGGACTTCGAGTAGACCGTCAGGCCTGCGCGTCCTCGGGGATCGACACCAGCCAGCGGGTCTCGCGGCGCGGCCGCAGGTAGAAGGCCCAGTACAGGGTGGCGACGGCCGTGATACCGCCGGTCCAGAGCAGGTAGCTCATCTCCTGCTGGCTCAGGATGTACGCGAGGACCGCGATCAGCAGGACCGGCATCGCGGGCCACAGCGGCATGCGCCAGGCGGGCGTGTCGGCGTGCTTGCCGCGGCGGGCCAGCAGGGCGGCGACCGCGACCAGCAGGTACATGCCCGTCACCGACACGCCGGTCACGCCGTACAGGGTGTCCAGGTTGACGAAGCACAGGGCCGCGCCGGGGACGCCCACGAGGAGGGTGGCGACCCAGGGGGAGCCGAAGCGGCCGAGCCGCGAGAGGCCCTTGTTGACCGGCTCGGGCCACGCCTTGTCGCGGGCCGAGGCGAACAGCACCCGGGAGTTCTGGATGACCATGACGATGCCGGCGTTGATGATCGCGAGGGCCACGCAGAGGCTGACGAAGGTGCCGACGGCGGAGTTCGACCAGGCCGTGACCATGCTGCTGATGTCACCGCCGGTCAGGGTCGACAGGTCGGAGGCGCCCATGGTGATCGCGACGACCGGGACCAGGATGATGACCGTGGAGA
Source organism: Streptomyces sp. NPDC050564 (assembly GCF_044457265.1). Lineage (NCBI taxonomy): Bacteria > Bacillati > Actinomycetota > Actinomycetes > Kitasatosporales > Streptomycetaceae > Streptomyces > Streptomyces sp. NPDC050564. The sequence continues at coordinate 701,194 of NZ_JBITGS010000001.1, forward strand.
TGGCCAGGGTGGCGAGGACGGTGCGGGCGACGTTGCGGCGCGGGTTCTCCAGTTCCTCGGAGAGGTAGACCGCGGTGGAGAAGCCCTGGGTGACGAAGAGGGCGATCGCGAGCCCGGAGACGACCAGCATGGCCGTCACGGTGTCCGTGTGCCCACCGGAGCCCGCCACCTGCATCGAGACCAGGCTGCCGGCGCCGCGCTGGCTGTGCGCGAAGCCCAGGACCGCCACGACGGCCGCCGCGATGACTTCGAGGACCAGGAAGATACCGGTGATCCAGGCGTTGGCCCGCAGGTCGAGCAGGCCCGCGAGGGTGGCCAGGATCATCACTCCGGCGCCCGCCATCGACGGGTTCAGGTGCACGATCGGCGCCAGGTAGTCCGCCGTGCCCATCGCGATCACCGGTGGCACGATCATGACGACCAGGAGGGAGAGCACGAAGACCAGCCAGCCCGCGAGGCGTCCGGCCATCGTGGAGACCATGGCGTACTCGCCGCCCGCGCTGGGGATGAGGGTGCCCAGCTCCGAGTAGCAGAACGCCACGGCGATACAGAGCAGCGAACCGATCGCGATGGTGAGCGCGGTCGCCGTGCCGAGGGACGAGAACAGGTCCGGCACGACCACGAACAGGGTGGAGGCGGGCGTCACGCAGGAGAGCGTCAGCAGGGTGCCGCCGACGATGCCGATGGAGCGCTTGAGCTTTTGGGGGTTCCCGGAGGCCGTGGGGACGGTGTCCGGGACGGCGGTCTCGACAGGGCGAAGCGTGTCGGTCATGAAGCGGTTCCGATCGACTCGTGCGTCAGGTGATTCGGGCGGGAGCGATATCGCCTCCGGCGGCTCGCGTCGTACGTCTCTTCGTCCGCTCCCGGCGTTGATGGAACCTTGACGGAAACCGTTGCGTCAATGGCCGTTTACCTACGGAATCCGCAGTAGCGGAGCGACGCAGGTCACATCACTTTCCCAGGCCCTGACACCCTCATATGGCAATCACCAAGACTCAGCAGACTGTGACCTTGCTTTTAAAGGCAATATCGACCGATCACCTGCGTCACCCGTTTCATCACCTCATGACGAGAACCGCAGTCGGGGCGCCAAAATTCGCCAGGATTGGTCCGCACTCCGGACGCCTACCGGACAGTAGAGTCCCGCCGCACAGTAGAAGCACAGCCGGGGAGTGGGGAACGGGGAACCGCTCGGCCCGCCGCGCACAGCAGTGCCCCGCGCCTCGGACGAGGGGCGGGGCACCGGTGGAAGAGGTCAGTGGTTGCGCGGGAAGCCCAGGTCGACGCCGATCGGGGCCTCGGACGGGTCCGGCCAGCGGGTGGTGACGACCTTGCCGCGGGTGTAGAAGTGCGTGCCGTCGTTGCCGTAGATGTGGTGGTCGCCGAAGAGGGAGTCCTTCCAGCCGCCGAAGGAGTGGTAGCCCACGGGGACCGGAATCGGGACGTTCACGCCGACCATGCCGGCCTCGATCTCCAGCTGGAAGCGGCGGGCCGCGCCGCCGTCCCGGGTGAAGATCGCGGTGCCGTTGCCGAAGGGGGACGCGTTGATCAGCGCCACGCCCTCCTCGTACGTGTCGACGCGCAGCACGCACAGCACCGGGCCGAAGATCTCGTCCTTGTACGCGTCCGCCGTCACCGGCACACGGTCAAGGAGCGACAGGCCGATCCAGTGGCCGTCCTCGAAGCCCTCGACCGTGTAGCCGGTGCCGTCGAGGACGACCTCGGAGCCCTGGTCCGCGGCGCCCTTCACGTACGACGCCACCTTGTCGCGGTGCGCGGCCGTGATCAGCGGGCCCATCTCGGAGGTCGGGTCGTTGCCGGGGCCGATCTTGATCTTCTCGGCCCGCTCACGGATCTTCTCCACCAGCTCGTCGCCGATCGAGCCGACGGCCACGACGGCCGAGATGGCCATGCAGCGCTCGCCCGCCGAGCCGTACGCCGCCGACACCGCGGCGTCCGCCGCCGCGTCCAGGTCCGCGTCCGGGAGGACCAGCATGTGGTTCTTCGCGCCGCCTAGGGCCTGTACGCGCTTGCCGTTCGCGGCGGCCGTGGTGTGGATGTACCGGGCGATCGGCGTCGAGCCCACGAAGGACACCGCCTTCACGTCCGGGTGCTCCAGGAGGCGGTCGACGGCGACCTTGTCACCGTGCACGACGTTGAAGACGCCGTCCGGCAGACCGGCCTCGGCCAGCAGCTCGGCGATCTTCAGGGACGCCGACGGGTCCTTCTCCGACGGCTTCAGGACGAAGGTGTTGCCGCAGGCGATGGCGAGCGGGAACATCCACATCGGCACCATGGCCGGAAAGTTGAACGGCGTGATGCCGGCGACGACCCCGAGCGGCTGCCGGATCGAGGACACGTCCACCCGGGAGGCCACCTCGGTCGACAGCTCGCCCTTGAGCTGCACGGTGATCCCGCACGCCAGGTCGACGATCTCCAGACCGCGCGCGACCTCACCGAGCGCGTCCGAGTGCACCTTGCCGTGCTCGGCGGTGATCAGTTCGGCGATCTCGTCGCGGTGGGCGTCGAGCAGAGCCCGGAACTTGAAGAGGATCGTGGTCCGCTTGGCCAGCGAGGACTGGCCCCAGGTCGTGTACGCGTCCTTCGCCGCGGCGACCGCGGCGTCGACCTCGTCGACGGTCGCGAAGGCGACCTGCGTGGTCACGGCGCCGGTCGCCGGGTCGGTGACCGGCCCGTACGTACCCGACGCACCCTCGACGGTCTTCCCACCGATCCAGTGGTTGACGGTCTTCGTCATGGCCAAAAACTCCTTCACAGATGGCGGCGTCGGGCGGCGACGTGCCGGTCGTACTCCTCGCGCGCCTTGACCGCCGACGATCGGGTCGCGGTCTCGGCCACGGGTACATCCCACCAGGCTTGGGCCGGAGGCGCGCCCGACACTGTGTCTGCCGTTTCGGTCTCCACGTAGACACATGTGGGAGTGTCGGCGGACCGTGCCTCGGTCAGCGCAGTGCGCAGGTCACGCACCGTCTTCGCGCGTAGGACCCGCATGCCCAGGCTGGCCGCGTTGGCGGCGAGATCGACGGGCAGCGGCGCCCCCGTGTGCGTACCGTCCGCGGACCGGTAGCGGTACGCGGTGCCGAACCGCTCGCCGCCCACGGACTCCGAGAGGCCGCCGATCGAGGCGTAGCCGTGGTTCTGCAGGATGAGCACCTTGATCGCGACGCCCTCCTGCACGGCGGTGACGATCTCCGTCGGCATCATCAGATAGGTGCCGTCGCCGACCAGCGCCCAGACGGGACGGCCGGGGGCCGCCATCCGTACGCCGATCGCGGCCGGGATCTCGTAGCCCATGCACGAGTAGCCGTACTCGACGTGGTACTGGTCCCGCGACCGCGCCCGCCACAGTTTGTGCAGGTCGCCGGGGAGCGAACCGGCCGCGTTGATCAGGATGTCGTCCTCGGTGACCAGCTCGTCGAGTATGCCGAGGACCTGCGGCTGGGTCGGCCGGATGTCGACGTCCTCGGCCTCGTACGCCGCGTCGACCCGGTACTCCCAGCGCTCCTTGTCGTCCGTGTACTCGGTGACGTACGCGGGCTCGGCGCGGTGCTTGTGCAGCAGCAGCGCCTCGGTGAGCTCTTCGAGTCCCACGCGCGCGTCCGCGATCAGCGTCTGCCCGGAGAGCTTGTGGCCGTCGTGGGGCGCGATGTTGAGGTTCAGGAAGCGGACGCCCGAGGCGGTGAAGAGGGTGCCGGAGGCCGTGGTGAAGTCGGTGTAACGGGAGCCGACGCCGATCACCAGGTCGGCGGTGCGGGCGAGCTCGTCGGCGGTCGCCGTGCCGGTGTGCCCGATGCCGCCGACGTCCTGCGGGTGGTCCCAGCGCAGGGAACCCTTGCCGGCCTGGGTGGAGGCGACGGGGATGCGGGTGGCGGCGGCGAGTTCGGCGAGTGCCTCCTCGGCGCGGCTGTGGTGGACACCGCCGCCCGCCACGATCAGGGGGCGGCGGGCGTCGCGGATCGCCCGTACGGCGGCGGCCAGCTCACTCTGGTCCGGCGCCGGACGGCGTACGGTCCAGGTTCGCTCGGTGAAGAACTCCTCCGGCCAGTCGTACGCCTCCGCCTGTACGTCCTGGGGCAGCGCGAGGGTGACCGCGCCCGTCTCGACGGGGTCGGTGAGCACGCGCATGGCCTGCAGCGCAGCCGGGATCAGGGCTTCCGGCCGGGTGATCCGGTCGAAGTACTTCGACACCGGCCGCAGACAGTCGTTGACCGACACATCGCCCGCGTACGGGACTTCGAGCTGCTGGAGCACCGGGTCGGCGGGGCGGGTCGCGAAGACGTCGCCGGGCAGCAGCAGCACCGGGAGGTGGTTTATCGTCGCGAGGGCGGCACCGGTGACGAGGTTGGTCGCGCCCGGGCCGATGGAGGTGGTCACGGCGTGCGTCGACAGCCGGTTGCTCTGTCGTGCGTACCCGACCGCCGCATGAACCATGGACTGCTCGTTACGGCCCTGGTGGTACGGCATCTCGTCCGCGTACTCGACGAGCGCCTGCCCCAGTCCGGCGACGTTGCCGTGGCCGAAGATGCCCCAGGTGGCGCCGATCAGCCGCTGCCGCGAGTCGTCCCGTTCCGTGTACTGGGCGGCCAGGAACCGCACCAGCGCCTGTGCGACCGTCAGCCTCGTCGTTGAGGTCATCGGTATCCCTCTGTGCTTGCCGTGTTGTTTACGTGTTCCGGGTGGAAGCAGATCCGCCACTCCCGGTCCTCTCCCGGTCCGGCCATCACGTTCAGGTAGTACATCGTGTGGCCGGGCTGGGCTATGGACGGGCCGTGCCATCCGTCGGGGACGAGGACGGCATCGCCGGTGCGGACCTCGGCGAGGACGTCGGATCCGCCCTCGTGTGAAGGGAATACGCGCTGATAGCCGAATCCGTTCGGGCCGTCGATCTCGAAGTAGTAGATCTCTTCGAGCTGCGATTCGATACCCGGCCGGTGCTCGTCGTGCTTGTGCGGCGGGTACGAGGACCAGTTGCCGCCGGGCGTGATGACCTCGACGGCGATGAGCTTGTCGCAGTCGAAGGCGTCGGCGGAAGCGAAATTGCGCACCTTGCGGGCGCAGTTGCCGCTGCCGCGGTCTTCGACGGGAACCTCCGGCGCGGGGCCGTAGCGGGCGGGGAGTCGGCGCTCGCACTTCGCTCCTGCCAGGGCGAAGCGGCCTCCCGCGCCGGAGGCGATCTGGGCCCGGGCGTCACGGGGCACGTACGCGAAGTCGGAGACTCCGGCGAACACGCTCTGTCTGCCCAGGAGTTGGAACTCTTCGTCGTCCTCCACCTGCACGGTGCAACCGCCGTTGAGGGGAAGGACGATCCACTCGCTGTCACCGGTGGTGAAGGTGTGCGTACCCCCGGATCCCAGCTCCACGATCCGCAGGCTGCTGTGGGTCCAGCCGGCCCGCTTGGGGTCGATGTCGAGCGCGTAGTTCGCGTCGGCGGTGGTGCCCTTGGGGACGTACAGCTCGTTGCTCATGCGGCCCTCACAGGAGTCCTACGGCGGTGTCCACGGCCGCGGCCACATCGCCGTCCGCCGGGTAGAGCAGCGAACGGCCGACCACCAGGCCCTGGACGGTGGGCAGTTGCAGCGCGCCGCGCCATTTCTCGTACGCGCCCTCCTGGTCCTCCGCGACGTCGCCGCCGAGGAGGACGGCGGGCAGGGTGGAGGTCTCCATGACCCGGGCCATGTCGTCGGGGTTCTTGGTGACGGGGACCTTCAGCCAGGTGTACGCCGAACTGCCGCCCAGGCCGCTGGCGATGGCGATGGACTTGGTGACGGCCTCGGCGCTCAGGTCGTTGCGCAGCGTCCCGTCGTCACGGCGGTGGCACAGGAACGGCTCGACGAAGACCGGGAGTCGGCGCTCCGCCATCGCGTCGATGATCCGGGCGGTGGCTTCCAGGGTGCGCAGCGAGCCCGGGTCGTCGTAGTCGATGCGCAGCAGCAGCTTGCCCGCGTCGAAGCCGAGCCGCTCGATGTCCCGCGGGCGGTACCCGGTGAAACGGTCGTCCAGCTCGAAGGAGGCGCCCGCGAGTCCGCCCCGGTTCATCGACCCGATGACCACCTTGCCGTCGAGGGCGCCGAGCAGCAGCAGGTCGTCGAGGATGTCGGCGGTGGCGAGCACTCCGTCGACCCCGGGACGGGACAGCGCGAGGCAGAGCCGTTCGAGGAGGTCGGCGCGGCCGGCCATGGCGAACATGCGGTCGCCGACGGCCAGGGCGCCGCGGGCCGGGTGGTCCGCGGCGATGATCATCAGCCGGCCCGAGTCGTTGACGAGGGGGCGGCGGGGACGGCGGGCGGCGGCCTCGGCGATCGCCTCGGGATGATGGGTGCGAGTGCGGACGAGGTCGGCGACATCGACGCGCCGGTGCGAGGAGCGGAGCCGTTCGTACGCGACGGGGGCACCCGCGGGCGCGTCTCCCCCTTGTTCGTGCCGCGCTCCCCCGACATGCCCCGCCCTCACCGCACCGCTCCCGCCGTGAGCGCGTCCTCGACCTCTTCGGGTGTCGGCATCGCGGAGGAGCACTCCAGACGGGACGCGACGATGGCGCCGGCGGCGTTCGCGTGCCGCATGACGCGCTCCAGGTCCCAGTCCGCGAGCAGGCCGTGGCACAAGGAGCCGCCGAAGGCGTCACCGGCGCCGAGGCCGTTGAGGACCGTCACCGGGAGGGGCGGGACCTCGGCGGAGGTGCCGTCGCGGTGGACGGCGAGGACGCCCTTGGGGCCCTGCTTGACGACCGCGAGTTCCACGCCGGCCGCCAGCAGGGCGCGGGCGGCGGCGTGCGGTTCCCGCTCGCCCGTGGCGATCTCGACCTCGTCCACGTTGCCGACGGCCACGGTGGTGTGCCGCAGGGCCTCGGCATAGAAGGGCCGGGCGGAGGCCGTGTCCTTCCAGAACATGGGCCGCCAGTCGAGGTCGAAGACCGTCGTACCGGACTTGGCACGGTGGGCCAGCGCCGCGAGGGTCGCCGTGCGGCTGGGCTCCTCGCTCAGACCCGTGCCCGTCATCCAGAAGACGCGGGCGTCGCGGACGGCGTCCAGGTCGAGGTCGTGCGCGTCGATCTCCAGGTCGGGGGCCTTGGGCCGGCGGTAGAAGTACAGCGGGAAGTCGTCCGGCGGGAAGATCTCGCAGAAGGTGACGGGGGTCGGCAGGCCGGGGACCGGAGTGACCCAGCGGTCGTCGACGCCGAAGTCGCGCAGCGCCTCGTGGAGGTAGGTGCCGAAGGGGTCCTCACCCGTCCGAGTGATCACCGCCGTGCGCCGTCCGAGCCGGGCAGCGGCCACCGCGACGTTCGTCGCCGAGCCGCCGAGGAACTTCCCGAAGGACGTCACCTGGGCCAGCGGAACCCCCGTCTGCAACGGGTAGAGGTCCACGCCGATCCGCCCCATGGTGATCAGGTCGTACGCCATCGAGTTCCCTTCACGTCGGCTGCCCCCAGGTGTATTCCCGCGCGGGGAGCCCTGTCAATGTTTTGTCCGGACATCCGGACCAGGCCTTGACACCTCTCCGGGGTCGCCGGAAGCTGACGCCCATGACGTCGTTGCCACCGCAGTCATCGCCTCAGTCGTCACCGTCGCCGAAGCCGTCGTCTCCGTCCTCACTGTCCCGCATCCGGATCGGTTCGGCTCCCGACTCCTGGGGCGTCTGGTTCCCCGACGACCCCCAGCAGGTTCCCTGGCAGCGCTTCCTCGACGAGGTCTCCGCGTCCGGGTACGAGTGGATCGAGCTGGGCCCGTACGGCTATCTGCCCACCGATCCGGCCGTCCTCAAGGAGGAGACCGCGCGGCGCGGGCTCACCGTCTCGGCCGGCACGGTGTTCACCGGGCTGCACCGGGGTCCCGCGGTGTGGGAGTCCACCTGGGCGCACGTCTCGGACATCGCGGCGCTCACCCAGGCGATGGGTGCCGAGCACCTCGTCGTCATCCCGGCCTTCTGGCGGGACGACAAGACCGGTGAGGTGCTGGAGAACAGCACACTGACGCCGACGCAGTGGCGCAATCTGACCGCCCAGACCGAGCGGCTCGCCCACGAGGTGCGCGAGCGCTACGGGCTGCGGATCGTCGTCCACCCGCACGCGGACACGCATATCGACAGCGAGGAGAACGTCACGCGTTTCCTCGACGCGACCGATTCCTCGCTCGTGTCGCTGTGCCTCGACACGGGCCACTACGCGTACTGCGGCGGCGACAGCGTCAAGCTCATCGAGACGTACGGCGAGCGCATCGGCTACCTCCACCTCAAGCAGGTGGACCCGCTGATCCTGGCCGAGGTCCGCGCGGGCGAGGTGCCGTTCGGGCCCGCCGTGGCCCGTGGCGTGATGTGCGAACCGCCGTCCGGCGTACCGGCACTGGAGCCCGTCCTCGCCGCCGCGCAGCGGCTCGGCGTCGACCTCTTCGCGATCGTCGAACAGGACATGTACCCCTGCCCGCCGGACAAGCCGCTGCCGATCGCGCGGCGGACCCGGGCGTTCCTGAGGTCCTGCGGAGCCTGAACGGCTTCGAGGTCCTGCGGGACGCAAGCCGTTTCGGGGTCCCGCGGGCCGGTGCGCCGTGGTCGTGGGGCCCGCCGGGAGCCCGGGGCCCGGCGGGCCTTCCGGTCCTCCTGTGCCCGTTGCACCATGGGTTTCCCCACGACAGGGTCCCGGGTGCGGGCGGCGGCCGGAGGGACGTACCGGATGGCGACAGGGCAACGGGCGCGGGACGGGATCGTCTCGCGTGCGGGGAACGGGCCGGGCGGCGCCTGGGAGAACGTGGTCGCGCTGCCCCATCCGCGGCTGCGGCCCGGGGTGATCAGCTACCGCGGGATCCGGCTCGCCCTCGACGGGCCGCGGCGCAGGCTGGAGGCACCGATCGGCGCGGCGACGCTTCTGCTGGGCTTCGAACAGCCGCTGCGCATCTCCCGCGCGGGGCGGCCGCCCGCCACCCTCGTGTCGGTGTTCTCCGGGCCGACGACCACGGCGGCCGTCGGCGAACACGGCGGACGGCTCGCCGGCATCGAGGTGCTGCTCGCGCCATGGGCCGCGTTCACCCTCTTCGGCACGCCGCAGTACGAACTCGCCGACCGGACGGTCGATCCCGACGAACTGCCCCATCCGCTGGGCGCGCGTTCGAGCCGGGGCCGCCGGCGCAGCATCGGTGAACTCTCCGCGGCACTGGCCGCGTTGCCCGGCTGGGCCGAGCGGTTCGGGCTGCTCGACGACGTGTTCGCGCGCTGGACCGAAGCGGGGACGCCGAGTTCGGCGCGGGTGGTGCGGGCCTGGGGGCACCTCCAGCGCACCTGGGGCGCGATACCGGTGCCCCGGCTCGCCGACGAGGTCGGCTGGAGCGTACGGCAGTTGGAGAACCGTTTCCGGGAGCAGATCGGGCTCGGGCCGAAGGCGGCGGCGCGGGTGCTGCGGCTGCAGCGGGCACGGCGGCTGCTCGCGGCGGGGCGGTCGCAGGCCGAGACGGCGGCGGCGTGCGGGTTCTACGACCAGGCGCACCTCAGTGGGGAGTTCAAGGCGATGACCGGGTGCACGCCGCGCGAGTTCACGGCGGCGCGGGGGGCTCCGCCGGTTCGCCCCGGTCCGCCGGGGGACGATCGGATGGCGGGGGAGGCGACGAGCCTTGTGCTCGCTCCTGACCGGAATGCGATCGATCGGAATGCGATCGATCGGAATGCGATTTTTTCCAAGACCGGTGGGATGCCTTGACTGCACGCTGGGGTCTTCCGGCCACGGACCCGGGGGGATGCGGGGAGCCGGTGGGCCGGGCCCGGCGATAGGGGTATCCCCTGCTCGAACGTAGTTGAGAGCTTGGGGAAGGGTCCGGCCCATCTCGGCCTGCCCGCACGACGATGCGGTCGGCGTGCCCGTACGGCCGGGGCACGCCACAGCGACGGCGACGACGGCAGCGGCAGCGGCAGCGGCAGCACTCGACCCGCAATGCATCACTCGTGTCACAAAGAACCCTCTTCTGTCACACATGTCGCGTGTACGCGGGTCTTGGGTCACACCCGGTCTACAAGGGCTGCCCTGTGCTCAGGCTGTGTCGTTCACGGGGCACAGGCTTTGTGATCGCCAGCGCAGCGCCCGGCTCCCCCGACGGCCGCCCCCGGCCGCCGCCGCGGTGCGCGCAGGGAGGTGCCGCCATGACCGACCGTAAGCTCTGGTCGTACAAGGAGATCGCCGCGCACATCAAGGTGCAGCCGGACACCGTGCGGTCCTATCGCAAGCACGGGCTGCTCCCACCGCCCGACCATGTGGAGGGCGGCAAGCCCTACTGGTACGCGGATACCGTCCGGGCCTGGGTCGCCTCCCGCCCGGGAACCCGTGGCCGCAGAGACGACTGACCCGCGCCCGCCGGGCTCTGTGCCCCGCTCGAGGCGTGCGGGGCACAGCCCTAATTCATTTGCCCCTACGCCCGCCGGTTGCGGAGGATCCGGAGATGAGCCCCGCCGACTTCTCCCTCAAGCCCGTCCTCACCGGAGACAGGACCGTCCTGCGGCCCTTCACCGAGGACGACGCCAGCGGCATCGCGGAGATCATCGAGGACCCCGAGGTCATCCGCTTCACCGGCGAGCCGTCGAACGAACTCACCCTGGAACGGCTGCGTTCCTGGTACGGCTCCCGCAGCGCGCAGACCGACCGGCTGGACCTCGCCGTGACCGACCGCGCGACCGGTGAACTCGTCGGTGAGGTCGTCCTCTACGAGTGGAACCCGGCCGGCCGCAGCTGCACCTTCCGTACGCTGATCGGCCCCCGTGGGCGCGGGAGGGGGCTCGGCACGGAGGCCGCCCGACTCATCGTCGGTCACGGATTCGAGCAACTTGGCCTTCACCGGATCGAGTTGGAGCTGTACAGCTACAACCACCGGGCCCGCCACGTCTACGACAAGGTCGGCTTCGTCGAGGAGGGCGTGCGGCGCCAGACCGAGATGCGGGACGGCGTCTGGGTCGATGAGACGATCATGTCGATCCTCGCCCACGAGTGGGCCGCACACGGAGGGCACCCGGAGACGGGAGTCAGCGCCACGGTTCGATGACCGTCACCCCCGACCCCATCACCGCCGGTGCGGCAGGCACCGCGTCCGGTCAACTCCACGGTTCGATGACCGTCACCCCCGACCCCATCACCGCCGGCGCGGCAGGCACCGCGTCCGGTCAACTCCACGGTTCGATGACCGTCACCCCCGACCCCACCGCCGTCCCCAACGCCGCCAGCGCGGCGGGCACCGCGTCCAGCGGGATGGTGGACGTCACGAGGAGGTCGGGCCGCAGCACTCCCGCCCGGACCAGCTCCAGCATCCCCGGGTAGGAGTGCGCCGCCATTCCGTGGCTGCCCAGCAGTTCAAGTTCGAGACCGATCACGCGGGCCATAGGGACCGGGGTGGAACCGGTGGGCGAGGGCAGCAGGCCCACCTGGACATGGCGGCCCCGGCGGCGCAGGCCGTTCACCGAGGCCGCGCAGGTGACCGGGGAGCCGAGGGCGTCCAGCGACATGTGGGCGCCGCCGCCCGTCAGTTCGCGCACCGCCGCCGCCGTGTCCCCGACACGGGAGGCGTCCACGCACTCCGCCGCCCCGAACTTCCGGGCCAGGTCGAGCGCCACCGGCGACACATCGACGGCCACGACCCTCGCCCCCGACGCCGCCGCGATCATCACCGCCGACAGGCCCACGCCTCCGCAGCCGTGCACCGCGACCCACTCCCCCGCGGCCACCCGGCCCTGCGCGACCACCGCGCGGAACGCCGTGGCGAACCGGCAGCCCAGTGAGGCCGCCGTCGCGAAGGACAGCTCGTCCGGCACCGCGACCACGTTCACATCGGCGTGGTCGAGTGCCACGTACTGCGCGAAGGAGCCCCAGTGCGTGAACCCCGGCTGGGTCTGCCGTTCGCACACCTGCTGGTCGCCCGCCGCGCACGAGGGACAGCTTCCGCAGGCGCAGACGAAGGGGACGGTGACCCGGTCGCCGGGGCGCCAGCCGGTCACCCGGGCGCCCACCGCCTCGACGACCCCGGCGAGTTCGTGCCCCGGCACATGCGGCAGCGTGATGTCCGGGTCGTGCCCCATCCAGCCGTGCCAGTCGCTGCGGCACAGCCCGGTGGCCTCGACCCGCACCACGACCCCGTGCTCCGCGGGAGTCGGGTCCGCCACCTCACGTACTTCGGCCGGCTCCCCGTACCGCTCGAACACCACTGCCCGCATCCGTCTCGCCCTCCGCCCGGAGATCACCTTCGGGGTGAACGCTAGCCGCGAGCCTCGGCCTTGTCCCGGTCCCGGCCCCGGTCTCGGTCCTTGTCCTGGTCCCGGCCCTTGTCCTGATCCCGGTCCTGATCCCGGTCCCGGTCCTGGTCACCTCCCTCAGACGCCTCCCGGGCGTCGGCCGCCGGGGCCTCCTCCCCCTCGCTGAGTCCGAACCGGTCGTGGAATCGCCGCAGCGGCCCCGGCGCCCACCAGGTCGCACGGCCCGTGAGGCGCATGACCGCCGGAACCAGCAGGCTGCGCACGACCATCGCGTCCATCAGGACGGCGAGCGCGATGCCCAGGCCGAGCATCTTGGTGTTGGTCACCCGCGAGGTGCCGATCGCGACCATCACCACCGCGAGGATGACCGCCGCCGCGGTGATCAGCCCGCCGGTGCGCTGCAGGCCGAAGCGGACCGCCTCCCGGTGGTCGCCGGTGTGGTCGTACTCCTCCTTTATTCGGGAGAGGAGGAAGACGCCGTAGTCCATGGAGAGGCCGAACGCGACGCAGAACATGAGGACCGGGAGGGTCGTCTCGATCGAACCCGGGCTGGTGAAGTCCAGCAGGCCGGACAGATGGCCGTCCTGGAAGACCCAGACCACCGCCCCGAACATCGCCGTCAGGCTCAGCGCGTTGAGCAGCACCGCCTGGATCGGGATCAGCACGCTGCCGGTCAGGAGGAACACCAGGAGCAGGGTGACGATCGCGATGAACGCCGCCGCCCAGGGGAGCCGGTCTGCTATCGCGTGCTTGGAGTCGACCAGGACGGCGGCCGTGCCGGTCACCGAGGTGTCGAACGGGGCGTGTGTCGCGCGGAGTTCGCCCACCAGGCGCTGAGCCCCGTCGCCGACGGCCTCGCCCTTCGGCAGCACCGTGAAGTACGCGGAGTCGCCCTTCACCAGAGGTCCGTCCACCCGCAGTACCTCGGGCAGCGCGGCGATCCGGTCCTTGTACCGCGCGTACTGCGTCTCGGTGGCCTGCCCCTCGGCGAGTACTTCCAGGCTGCCGCCCGGGTTGCCCGGGAAGCCGTCCCGGATGTGCTGCTGGACCACATGCGACTCGGCGCCGGAGGGCAGCTGGCGGTCGTCCGCGGTACCGAACTTCACGCCCAGGAAGGGCAGTCCGAGAACGACCAGGCCGACCGTGGTGGCCACCGCGAAGATCGGCGCTCGGCGCATGACGAGGGAGGCCATGCGTCCCCAGGCGGCTCCTCCGCCGGTCGCAGCCGGCTTGCCGCGCCGGAACAGGCGCCGCAGGTCGAGTGAGTTCACCCGGTCCCCGAGCAGCACCAGCGCCGCCGGGAGCAGGATCAGCGCGGCGGCCGCGGCCAGCAGCACCACGGCGATGCCCGCATACGCGAAGGAGCGGAGGAAGTACTGCGGGAAGAGCAGCATGGCGGCCAGCGACACGGCGACGGTGAGGGACGAGAAGAGGACCGTACGCCCGGCGGTGCGCAGTGTGGTGCCCACGGCGGTCAACGGCTCGGCGCCCGCGGCGAGTTCTTCACGGAACCTGCGGACGATGAACAGCGCGTAGTCGATGGCGAGGCCGAGTCCCAGGGCCGTGGTGAGGTTCATCGCGAAGACGGAGACGTCGGTGAACTCGGTGAGGCCGCGCAGCACCGCGTTCGTGCCCAGGATCGCGATGATGCCCACCACGAGGGGCAGCAGAGCCGCGATCGCGCTGCCGAAGACCATCACCAGCAGCACCAGGGTCACCGGCAGGGCGATCAGCTCGGCCCGGGTCAGGTCCTCGCGGATGGTGGTCTGCATCTCGTGCTGCACGGCGACCGGTCCGCCGAGCTTGACTTCGACCGGGCCGTGCACCCCCCGGTAGGAGGACGCGAGGCGGTCCAGGGTCTCGCCGGCGGTCTTCTCGTCACCCGTCAGCCGCGCGGTGACGAGCGCCTCGTGCCCGTCCTTCGCCTTCAGTGCCGGTGAGCCGGACTGCCAGTACGAACCGACGCCCGTGACGCCCCGCTCGCCGGCGAGCCGCGCCGCGAGCCGATTCGCCTCGGCGGCGATCGAGGGATCGTCGACCGAGGCGCTTCCCGAGTCGACGAGGAGCAGCAGATTGGGCTGCGAGGCGGGGAACTCCCGCTCCAGCGCCTTGGTCGCATAGGTGGACTGGGCAGTCGGGTCCTGCCAGCCGCCGCTGCCGAGCCGGTCGGCGACGCCACTGCCGGCGACCACGGCGAGCGCGGTGAGCAGCAGCGCGACGAGCAGGGAGAGCCGGGGCCGCGCCGTCACGAAACGGGTCCAGCCGCCCACCCGCGCGCCCTCCGCCCGCGATCCGCCGCCCGCACCGCTCCCGCGGCCCTCGCCGGAACTACTCCGGGAGCCGTCGCCCGTCCCGCTCCCGTGACCACCGACCGAGCCCTTCCCGCGGTCGTCGCCCCCGCCCCGCTCAGGGCCGTGGCCTGCACTGCTGACGTCGGTCATCGTGCGGTGTCCCCTTCACCGTGACCCTGCGCCCCGCCCATCCGTTCAGGCAGCATGGGTCGCCTCTTGCCATAGACTGGCAAACGCGAGAGATCGCTCGCGTTTCACCAGAATGCGAGCGCCCGCTCGCGTTTGTCAAACTCGTTCGGAGAGCTGGGGATAACTCGTGCCCGAGATGCCCGAGAAGGAGCAGGCCGCCGACGAACGGCCCCGACGTCGGCAGGCCCGCGGCGAGCGCCGTATCGCCCAGTTGCTGGAGGCCGCCGCCTCCGTCTTCTGCACGACCGGCTACACCGCCGCCAGCACGAACGCCATCGCCCGGGAGGCAGGCGTCTCCCCGGGCACGCTGTACCAGTTCTTCCCGAACAAAGAGGCCATCGCGATCGAGCTGGGCGACCGGCTCATCCACGAGATGCGCGCGACGTACGGCGAGGCACTCGCCCCGGTCGACCCCGCCACCCCGCTGGAGGAGGCCGTCGGCGCCGCCGTCGACCGCTTCATCGCCTTCAACTGCGACCACCCCGTGTTCTTCGCGCTGATGCACGGTCCGGACATCCCCGGCCGGATCGCCGAGGAACACGACGCCCTGCACGCGACCCTGGTCTCCCGGATCGAGGCACTGCTCTCCTCACTCCTGCCCACCACCCCCGCCGTCGAGGTCACCCGCACCGCGCATGTCTGCCTGGGCATGTACAAGGCCGGCCTGGAGCTGGTCCTCGCCCACGAAGGAGCCGAGCGCGAGGCGTACGTCCGGGAGTTGAAGAACATCCTGTTCCGCTACCTCGCGCCGATGATCGGCGACCAGCCGGCCACCCGGGCGAACCTCACCGCACCGGCGGCCGCAGCGGACCGGTGAGCGTGCACCGGTCGCGCCGCAGGAGATCACGCGGGTCGAGGGCGCACACCGGAAGGCCGTGCACCAGGAGGACGACGAGTCGCACCGCGAACTGACCCGTCGCCGCGCAGGGTCGTGCGATGACGCGCGACAACCAGGGCCGCCGCGGCCTCTCGCTCACCACACCGAGTCTCGCGGGGCCGAGGCCGGAACCCCGTCGATGAGCGGCCCCCTCACCGGCCCGGCCCAATGCGTCGCGGCCGACCAGGATCCCGGACAGGATCCCGAAGACGACCAGGGGCAGCAGCAGTCGGCGGCCGGTCCCGTAAGCCGGCAGTGGGGCGAGCACCGCGACGGACATGACGAGGATGAGCGTCCCGGCCTGCGACATAAGGTGCATTTCCCATAAGGTTCGGACAAATCGATGCGCGTGTATCGATGCGCGTGTATCGATTCGCCGTTGCCGATTCACCTTCAGCTGCGTCGAATCAACCCGTCCGAGCCCGAGGGATGAGCCGTGACCCAGAATCAGCAGCCCGGTGCACCCCGGGCCCGTATTCCCGGACCTCAGCAGCCCCCGATGTCGCACCCCCAGATCCGCGCCGGACTCTGGAGGCGCTGCCTGGGGATCGGGCTCGCGCTCTGGGCGTTGACCGCGGTGGTCACGTACGCAATGAAGAGCACCACGCTGCTGCCGACCCTGATCCTGCTCGGCAGCTTCCTGGCCCCTGTCACCTTCGCGCTCTGGGCGTACGAGCGGCACGGCCGCGACCTGGGCGCGCACCTCATCCTCGGCTGCTTCCTGACCGGCGGTACCCTCGGCGTGCTCGGCGCGTCGGCGATGGAGCCCCACCTCCTCCACCCCTCCCTGGGGATGTACCTCGGCGTCGGGCTGATCGAGGAGGCGGTGAAGCTCGCCGCGCTCATGTTCGTGCTGGGCCGGCAGACCCGTATCCGCGGGTTGCGGGCCGGACTGGTGCTCGGCGCGACCGTCGGGTTCGGCTTCGCGGCCATGGAGAGCGCGGGCTACGCGTTCAATGCCGCCGTCTCGCTGCGGGGCGTGGATCTGCGGGAGCTCCTGGAGACCGAGATCCTGCGCGGGGTGCTCGCCCCGTTCGGGCACGGCCTGTGGACCGCGATCGCGGGTGCGGTGCTGCTGGCGTACCGCCGCCCGAACGGGCGCTTCGAGTTCACCTCCGCGGTGCTCGGCACCTACCTCGGCATCTCCCTTTTGCACGCCCTGTGGGACTCGACGCACGGCATCGCGCTGTGGCTGGTGGCGCGGCTGACCGGCACGGGACTCGACAGGGCGCTCTTCGGGCAGGGCTATCTGCCGCAGCCCACCGACGAGCAGAAACATCTCTTCTCGCTGTTCTCGGTCGGCGGCCTGGTCCTCGTCTCGCTCGCGGGAATCGCCTGGCTCCACTCGCTGGCACGCCGCGAGTCCTCTTGGAGAAATACCCCCTAGGGGTATAATGTGGTGAGCATCGGGGGGAAACCTGGGACCCCAGGTGCCCCTTCCCCATACCTTCGGCACACGCCACACGCCTCATTGAGGAGCAATGACATGACCGCCCAGACCGAAACCCCGGGTTCCGTCACCGCCGTCTACAAGGTGAGCGGGATGAGCTGCGGGCACTGTGAAGGCTCGGTCAGCAGCGAGATCGGCGAGATCGCCGGCGTCAGCTCGGTGACGGCCGTGGCCTCGACGGGCGAGGTCACCGTCGTCTCCGACGCCCGGCTCGACGAGGCCACGGTCCGCGCCGCGGTGGACGAGGCGGGCTTCGAGCTCGTCGGCCAGGCCTGAACAGCCCTCAGGAACCCTCTCCGCCACACCGGGCCGTACCGACCAGCTGATACTGGCTCCGTACGGCCCGGTTCCTTCAATGGAGCCGGACCATGACCACCGCAGCACCCGCGACCCCGATAACCGACACAGCCGCGACGCCCGCAACCTCCACGACCTCGGAAGTGGAGCTCTCCATCGGCGGAATGACCTGCGCCTCCTGCGCGGCCCGCGTCGAGAAGAAGCTCAACCGCATGGACGGCGTCACCGCCACGGTCAACTTCGCGACGGAGAAGGCGAAGGTCTCCTACCCGGAGGGCGTACAGGTCGCCGATCTGATCGCCACCGTGGTGAAGACGGGATACACGGCCGAGGAACCCCCACTGCCCGCAGCGCCCGAGGAAGCGGCCGCGCCCGCGGGGGATCCCGAGCTCGCCTCCCTCCGCGCGCGCCTCGTCGTCTCCGCCCTGCTCGCCCTCCCCGTGGTCCTGCTGTCCATGATCCCGGCCCTCCAGTTCGACAGCTGGCAGTGGCTCTCACTGACACTCGCCGCGCCCGTCGTCGTCTGGGGCGGGCTGCCCTTCCACAAGGCCGCGTTGACGAACGCACGGCATGGCGCGGCCACCATGGACACGCT
The DNA here is from genome assembly GCF_044457265.1 of Streptomyces sp. NPDC050564. Lineage (NCBI taxonomy): Bacteria > Bacillati > Actinomycetota > Actinomycetes > Kitasatosporales > Streptomycetaceae > Streptomyces > Streptomyces sp. NPDC050564. The sequence continues at coordinate 719,124 of NZ_JBITGS010000001.1, forward strand.
GGTCTCGGTCGGCACACTCGCCGCGTTCGGCTGGTCGCTGTGGGCGCTGTTCTTCGGGGACGCGGGCATGCCGGGCATGCACGACGAGTTCAGGCTCACCATCTCCCGTATGGACGGCGCGTCGACGATCTACCTCGAAGTCGCCGCCGGGGTGGTCGCGTTCATCCTGCTCGGCCGCTATCTGGAGGCCCGCTCCAAGCGGCGCGCGGGTGCGGCGCTGCGCGCCCTGATGGAGCTGGGCGCGAAGGACGTCGCCGTGCTGCGGGATGGACGTGAGGTCCGCGTCCACGTCGCACAGCTCACGGTCGGCGACCGTTTCGTCGTACGGCCCGGCGAGAAGATCGCCACCGACGGGATGGTGGTGGAGGGCTCCTCCGCCGTCGACGGCGCCATGCTGACGGGTGAGTCCGTGCCGGTGGACGTGACCGTCGGCGACGCCGTGACCGGCGCGACCGTGAACGCCGGGGGCCGGCTCGTCGTCGAGGCCACCCGGGTCGGCGCGGACACCCAGCTCGCGCGGATGGCGAGGCTCGTCGAGGACGCGCAGAACGGCAAGGCCGAGGTGCAGCGCCTCGCCGACCGGATCTCCGGGATCTTCGTACCGGTGGTGCTGCTGATCGCGCTGGCCACGTTCGGGGTCTGGCTCGCGGTCGCGGGTGACATCGTCGCGGCCTTCACCGCGGCCGTCGCGGTGCTGATCATCGCGTGCCCGTGCGCGCTGGGCCTGGCCACACCCACCGCCCTGATGGTCGGCACGGGCCGCGGCGCCCAGCTCGGCATCCTCATCAAGGGCCCCGAGGTCCTGGAGTCCACGCGCCGCGTCGACACCGTCGTCCTGGACAAGACCGGGACGGTGACGACCGGACGGATGAGACTTCAAGAGGTGTACGTCGTCGACGGCACCGCCGAGAAGGATGTTCTGCGGCTCGCCGGCGCCCTGGAACACGCCTCCGAGCATCCGATTGCCCAGGCGATCGCGGCGGGCGCTCAGGAGCGTGCCGGCGCCTTTCCGGCGGTGGAGCACTTCGCGAACGTGCCGGGGCGTGGGGTACGCGGGCGTGTGGACGGTCACGAGGTCACGGTGGGCCGGTTCATGGAGGTGCTCCCGGACGAGCTGGCGGGCGCGAAGAGCGCCGCCGAGGCGGAGGGTCGTACGGCCGTCGTGGTCGCCCGGGACGGTGTGGCACTCGGTGTCGTGACCGTCGCCGACGCGATCAAGGAGACCAGCGCCGAGGCCGTCCGTGCGCTGCGCGCCCTGGGGCTCACGCCGGTTCTGCTCACCGGCGACAACCGGGCGGTCGCCCAGGCCGTGGCGCGTGCGGTCGGCATCGACTCCGCGGACGTGATCGCGGAGGTGCTGCCCGAGGACAAGGTCGACGTCGTCAGGCGGCTGCAGAGCGAGGGTCGGAGCGTCGCGATGGTCGGCGACGGGGTCAACGACGCGGCGGCGCTGGCCACCGCCGACCTGGGCCTGGCGATGGGCACGGGCACGGACGCGGCGATCGAGGCGAGCGATCTGACGCTGGTGCGCGGGGACCTGCGGGTGGCCGCGGACGCGATCCGGCTGTCGCGGCGGACGCTCGCGACCATCAAGGGAAATCTCGTCTGGGCCTTCGGCTACAACGTGGCGGCGCTGCCGCTGGCTGCCGCCGGTCTGCTGAACCCCATGATCGCGGGGGGCGCGATGGCCTTCTCGTCGGTGTTCGTGGTGACGAACAGTCTTCGGCTCAGGACATTCTCATGACGATGGGGTAAGAGTCCCTCTAGAGTCCAACGACAGGCTCACATAAGCTCTTCACAAGGCTCGCGCATCTTCCTTACGCTTGAGTCCCGATTACCGTATCGGGGCTCTTGCGTATCTTCAGGACATATGCAAGAGACGCAGATCACAGTGATGCGAACGTAACCATCGAAGGGGTTCGTGAGTCTAAGTTGGCGATGTCAGAAGCGTCTTGGGGGGCGTGACTGACATCTGGGGACGTCTTGGGGGACGTTCCTGGAAATTGCGTTGCCGGGGCACGTACACCGGAGAGCTTTGAGCGGCCCTCCCGACTCGTGCGCGTCCCGGCAGATCGCATCGCAGTGCCGCAGTACCGCGAGTTCTGCTCGTTTGGCTCGCAGCCAGTTCGCAGCGATTCAGGCGCTGTCCACAGACGCCCGGCCGGATCCCGTGGGGGGAATCCGTACCGGGACAAGGAAAGCGCCCCGACTGCCGGCCCGTGGGGGGACCGGTAGCGGGGCGCTTTCCGTTTTTGTGCAGCTATGCAGCTTGTGTGCCGCTCGCGGCGACGTCTCCGTACGACTGCACGCGTACGGAGACGTCGGTGAAACTCAGGGGCTCAGCGCGCCTCGACCGGGACGAAGTCGCGCTCGACCACGCCCGTGTAGATCTGGCGCGGGCGGCCGATGCGGGAGCCGGGCTCCTTGATCATCTCGTGCCACTGCGCGATCCAGCCCGGGAGGCGGCCGAGGGCGAACAGGACCGTGAACATCTCGGTCGGGAAGCCCATGGCGCGGTAGATCAGGCCGGTGTAGAAGTCCACGTTCGGGTAGAGGCTGCGCGAGACGAAGTAGTCGTCGGAGAGCGCGTGCTCCTCCAGCTTGAGCGCGATGTCCAGCAGCTCGTCGGACTTGCCGAGCGCCGAGAGGACGTCGTGCGCGGCCGCCTTGATGATCTTCGCCCGCGGGTCGAAGTTCTTGTAGACGCGGTGGCCGAAGCCCATCAGGCGGACGCCGTCCTCCTTGTTCTTCACCTTGCGGATGAAGGAGTCGACGTCGCCGCCGGAGGCCTGGATGCCCTCCAGCATCTCCAGCACGGACTGGTTGGCGCCACCGTGCAGCGGGCCCCAGAGGGCGGAGATGCCGGCGGAGATCGAGGCGAACATGTTCGCCTGCGAGGAGCCCACCAGACGCACGGTGGAGGTCGAACAGTTCTGCTCGTGGTCCGCGTGCAGGATCAGCAGCTTGTCGAGCGCGGAGACCACGACCGGGTCGAGCTCGTACTCCTGGGCGGGGACCGAGAAGGTCATGCGCAGGAAGTTCTCGACGTACCCGAGGTCGTTGCGCGGGTAGACGAAGGGGTGACCGATCGACTTCTTGTAGGCGTACGCCGCAATCGTCGGAAGCTTGGCAAGAAGGCGGATCGTCGAGAGGTGACGCTGCTTCTCGTCGAACGGGTTGTGGCTGTCCTGGTAGAACGTCGACAGGGCGCTGACCACCGACGACAGCATCGCCATCGGGTGGGCGTCACGCGGGAAGCCCTGGAAGAAGCGCTTGACGTCCTCGTGCAGCAGGGTGTGCTGCGTGATCTCGTTCTTGAAGGTGGAGAGCTCGTCCACGTTCGGCAGCTCGCCGTTGATCAGCAGAGAGGCCACCTCAAGGAAGGTGGAGCGCTCGGCCAGCTGCTCGATCGGGTAGCCGCGGTACCGGAGGATGCCCTGCTCACCGTCGAGGTAGGTGATCGCGGATTTATAAGCGGCGGTGTTGCCGTACCCGCTGTCCAGCGTCACCAGCCCGGTCTGGGCGCGGAGCTTCCCGATGTCGAAGCCCTTGTCGCCGACGGTGCTGTCGATCACCGGGTAGGTGTACTCGCCATCGCCGTACCGCAGTACTACAGAGTTGTCGCTCACGTCATCCCTCACCGACGTTGTGCCTCTTCTTCGAGGTGCCCTGACTGTCTCTACCATCCCCCATTTGGCCCTGGAGAGTGCACTCGGGGTCGACCATTGGGCCTATTGGCGGCACTCAGTGCCGCCAACCTGCTCATCCTGCCCCCCTTCGCCCTGGTTCCGGAAGTGCTGTGTGACCTTTGCGACTCATTTGATCGATCATTTTTTGCGATGCCTGCCCGCGCAGGCCTCCGAGCCGCCGAATCAAGGCCGTTGCCGACGCTCCGGGCGACCAGGTCAGCCCTCCGCAGAGCGCGGTGAGAGCCGGAAGTCCAGGGCCGTGCAGCGCCGTCCGGCCGACACCGTGCGCACCGCCTGGCCTATCGCCTTGCGGGAGCCCACGAGGACGACCAGCTTCTTGGCGCGGGTGACGGCTGTATAGAGCAGATTGCGCTGGAGCATCATCCACGCGCTCGTGGTGACGGGGATCACCACCGCCGGGTACTCGCTGCCCTGGGAGCGGTGGATGGTCACCGCGTACGCGTGGGCCAGCTCGTCGAGTTCGTCGAAGTCGTACGGCACCTCCTCGTCCTCGTCCGTCAGCACCGTCAGACGCTGTTCGACCGGATCGAGCGAGGTGACGACGCCCACGGTGCCGTTGAAGACACCGTTCTTGCCCTTCTCGTAATTGTTGCGAATCTGGGTGACCTTGTCGCCGACCCGGAAGACGCGGCCGCCGAAGCGCTTCTCGGCGAGGTCCGGGCGGCCGGGCGTGATGGCCTGCTGGAGCAGGCCGTTGAGGTTGCCCGCGCCGGCCGGTCCCCGGTGCATGGGGGCCAGGACCTGTACGTCCCGGCGCGGGTCGAGGCCGAACTTGGCCGGAATCCGCCGCGCCGCCACGTCCACCGTGAGCCGGCCCACCTCCTCGGTGTCGTCCTCGACGAAAAGGAAGAAGTCCTTCATGCCGTCGGTGACCGGGTGCTGCCCGGAGTTGATCCGGTGCGCGTTCGTCACCACCCCGGACTGCTGGGCCTGGCGGAAGACCTGGGTGAGGCGGACGGAGGGGATGGGGCTCCCGTCGGCGAGCAGGTCCCTCAGGACCTCGCCCGCGCCGACACTGGGGAGCTGGTCGACGTCTCCCACGAACAGCAGATGGGCGCCCGGAGCCACCGCCTTGACCAGCTTGTTGGCGAGCAGGAGGTCGAGCATGGAGGCCTCGTCCACGACCACCAGGTCGGCGTCCAGCGGGCGGTCCTTGTCATAGGCCGCGTCACCGCCCGGCTTGAGCTCCAGGAGACGGTGCACGGTGGAGGCGTCGGCGCCGGTCAGCTCGGCGAGGCGCTTGGCGGCCCGGCCCGTGGGGGCGGCCAGGACCACCTTCGCCCGCTTGGCGCGCGCCAGTTCCACGATCGAGCGGACCGTGAACGACTTGCCGCAGCCGGGGCCCCCGGTGAGCACGGCGACCTTCTTGGTGAGCGCGAGGCGGACGGCCTCCTCCTGCCCGGGGGCCAACTCCGCGCCCGTACGCCCCTTCAGCCACGCCAACGCCTTGTCCCAGGCCACGTCGTGGAAGCCGGGCATGCGGTCCTGGTCGCTGCGCAGCAGGCGCAACAACTGGGCGGAGAGGGAGAGTTCGGCCCGGTGGAAGGGGACCAGGTAGATGGCCGTCACCGGGGCGCCGCCGTCGGGACCCGGGACCTTCTCCCGGACGACACCGGGGTCCTCGCCGTCCTCGGCCGGCGCCGCCAGCTCGGCCAGGCACTCGATGACCAGGCCCGTGTCCACCTGGAGCAGCTTCACCGCGTCGGCGATCAGCTGCTCCTCGGGGAGATAGCAGTGGCCCTGGTCGGTGGACTGCGAAAGCGCGTACTGGAGCCCGGCTTTGACCCGCTCGGGGCTGTCGTGCGGGATGCCGACGGACTGGGCGATCTTGTCGGCGGTGAGGAACCCGATGCCCCAGACGTCGGCCGCGAGGCGGTAGGGCTGGTTCTTGACGACCGAGATCGACGCGTCGCCGTATTTCTTGTAGATGCGGACCGCGATGGACGTGGACACCTCGACGGTCTGGAGGAAGAGCATGACCTCCTTGATCGCCTTCTGCTCCTCCCAGGCGTCGGCGATCTTCTTGGTGCGCTTGGGGCCGAGGCCCGGCACCTCGATCAGCCGCTTCGGCTCCTCCTCGATGATCTGGAGGGTGTCCACGCCGAAGTGCTGCGTGATGCGGTCGGCGAAGACCGGGCCGATGCCCTTGACCAGTCCGGAGCCGAGATAGCGGCGGATGCCCTGGACGGTGGCCGGGAGGACCGTCGTGTAGTTCTCCACGGTGAACTGCTTGCCGTACTGCGGGTGGGAGCCCCAGCGGCCCTCCATACGGAGCGACTCCCCCACCTGGGCGCCGAGCAGTGCGCCCACGACCGTGAGCAGGTCGCCGGCGCCTCGGCCGGTGTCGACCCGGGCGACCGTGTACCCGTTCTCCTCGTTGGCGTAGGTGATGCGCTCCAGTACGCCTTCCACGACCGCCAGGTGCACCTGCCGGTTCCCCGCCTGATTGGACATGATCCGACGCTACCGCTCGCCTCCGACATCGCGCGGACGCCGGGGACGGCCCCGCCTCGAGTGCGTCGACGCTGTGGACGACTTCATCACGATCCGGTCTCGGGGTCTTGTGAACTTTCATGTAATCGATTCCAATCCTTCGTGTAATCGATTCCACGAGGAGGTGGAGCGGTGATGGCGAGCATCAAGGACGTTGCCGCCGAGGCCGGCGTATCCGTCGCCACGGTCTCGCGGGTCCTGAACGACCATCCATCGGTCAGCGCGGACGCACGCACCCGGGTGCTGGCCGCCGTACAGGCGCTGGGCTACCGCCCGAACGCCGTCGCCCGCTCCCTGCGCACCGACCAGACCCGCACCCTGGGCCTCGTCATCAGCGACGTGCTCAACCCCTACTTCACCGAGCTGGCCCGCTCCGTCGAGGAGGAGGCCCGCGCGCTCGGCTACAGCGTCATCATCGGCAACGCCGACGAGCGGCCCGATCTGCAGGACCACCATGTCCGTACGCTCTTGGACCGCCGTATCGACGGCCTCCTTGTCTCCCCCACCGACGGCGGCTCGCCCGGGATGCTGGACGCCGCGCGCGCCGGGACACCGATGGTCTTCGTGGACCGCTGGATCGCGGGCGTGGACGTGCCCGTCGTCCGGGCGGACGGGCGCGCGGCCGTGCGTGACCTGGTCGCCCATCTGCACGCTCTCGGGCACCGGCGACTCGCCATCATCGCGGGGCCGGCGGCCACCACGACCGGCAGCGAGCGTGTCGAGGCCTTCCGGGAGGCCATGTCCGAGTACGGGATTCCCCTCCCGGAGGCCTACATAGGCCAGGGCGACTTCCAGGCCGAGAGCGGCCGTCGGGTCACCGAGGGGTTCCTCGACCTGGCCGAACCGCCCGAGGTCGTCTTCGCCGCGGACAACCTGATGGCGCTCGGCGCGCTGGACGCCATCCGCGCGCGCGGGTTGCGGGTTCCCGACGACATCGCGCTCGCCGCCTTCGACGACATCCCGTGGTTCGTGCACACCGATCCGCCGATCACCGCGATCGCCCAGCCGACGGGCGAGCTGGGCCGGGCCGCCGTACGCGCCCTGGTCGACCGCATCGAAGGGCGGCCCCCACAGTCCGTCGACCTCCCCGCCCGTCTCGTCGTACGCCGCTCGTGCGGCGAGTCCCCCGTAACGAACAGGAGCCAGCCGTGAGCAACCTGGACGAGTTGCTGCGCATCGAGGGCATACGCAAAACCTTCCCCGGCGTGGTCGCGCTCGACAGCGTCGACTTCGATCTGCGCCGCGGTGAGGTGCACGTACTGCTCGGCGAGAACGGCGCGGGCAAGAGCACGCTGATCAAGATGCTCTCCGGCGCCTACCACCCCGACGCCGGGCGTGTCCTCGTCGACGGCGCGGAGGTCCGCATCCAGGGTGCGCAGGACTCCGAGCGCCTCGGGATCGCGACCATCTACCAGGAGTTCAACCTCGTCCCCGATCTCACGGTCGCCGAGAACATCTTCCTGGGCCGGCAGCCGCGCCGTTTCGGGCTGATCGACCGCAAGACGATGGAGGCCGAGGCCGCCGAGCTGCTCAAGCGCGTCGGGGTCGATGTGTCCCCCCGCGCGCGGGTGCGCGAACTCGGCATCGCACGCCTGCAGATGGTCGAAATCGCGAAGGCGCTGAGCCTGAACGCGCGCGTCCTGATCATGGACGAGCCGACCGCGGTGCTCACCTCCGAAGAGGTCGAAAAACTCTTCACCATCGTGCGCCAGCTGCGCGAGGACGGTGTCGGCATCGTCTTCATCACGCACCATCTGGAAGAAATCGCCGCCCTGGGTGACCGGGTCACGGTCATCCGGGACGGCAAGAGCGTCGGCCAGGTGCCCGCGTCCACACCCGAGGACGAACTCGTACGCCTCATGGTGGGCCGGTCCATCGAGCAGCAGTATCCGCGCGAACGGGCGGACGCCGGGGCCGCGTTGCTCACCGTCGAGGGGCTCACCAAGGACGGTGTCTTCCACGACGTGAGCTTCGAGGTGCGGGCCGGTGAGGTGGTCGGCATCGCGGGACTCGTGGGAGCCGGACGCACCGAGGTCGTACGCGCGCTCTTCGGCGCCGATCCCTACGACAAGGGCGCCGTGAAGGTCGCCGGTTCCGCGCTGCGCCGCCACGACGTGAACGCCGCCATGGAGGCCGGCATCGGCCTCGTCCCCGAGGACCGCAAGGGCCAGGGCCTCGTGCTGGACGCCTCCGTCGAGGAGAACCTCGGCCTGGTCACGATGCGTGCCGCCACCCGCGGCGGACTCGTCGACCTCAAGGGGCAGCGGGAGGCCGCCGCGCGGATCGCCAAGCAGCTCGGCGTCCGGATGGCGGGCCTCGGCCAGCACGTACGCACCCTGTCCGGCGGCAACCAGCAGAAGGTCGTCATCGGCAAGTGGCTGCTCGCCGACACCAAGGTGCTGATCCTCGACGAGCCGACCCGCGGCATCGACGTCGGCGCCAAGGTCGAGATCTACCAGCTGATCAACGAACTGACGGCAGCCGGTGCCGCCGTCCTGATGATCTCCAGCGATCTTCCCGAGGTGCTGGGCATGAGCGACCGGGTCCTGGTGATGGCCCAGGGCCGGATCGCGGGCGAACTCTCCGCCGACGAAGCGACGCAGGACTCCGTGATGGCCCTCGCCGTCAGCACGAACACTGAAAGGGAGGCCCCTCGTGGCCACTGACACGCATCTGAGCGCATCGGGCGCGGGTGGCGCCTCGGCGGTCCGCCGCCTCCTGCTCGACAACGGAGCGCTCACCGCGCTCATCGCCCTCGTCATCGCGATGTCGGCGCTGTCCGGCGACTTCCTGACGACCGACAACCTGCTCAACATCGGCGTCCAGGCGGCCGTCACCGCCATCCTCGCCTTCGGCGTCACCTTCGTGATCGTCTCGGCGGGCATCGACCTGTCGGTCGGCTCGGTCGCCGCGCTGTCGGCCACCGTCCTTGCCTGGATGGCGACCTCGGAGGGCGTCCCGGTCTGGATCGCGGTGCTCCTCGCGGTCGCCACCGGCATAGCGTGCGGCCTGGTCAACGGCGTACTGATCGCGTACGGGAAGCTGCCGCCGTTCATCGCGACGCTCGCCATGCTCTCGGTGGGCCGCGGCCTCTCCCTGGTGATCTCGCAGGGCAGCCCGATCGCCTTCCCCGACTCGGTCTCGCACCTCGGTGACACCCTCGGCGGCTGGCTGCCGGTGCCGGTCCTCGTGATGGTCGTCATGGGCCTGATCACGGCCGTGATCCTGGGCCGTACGTACATCGGCCGCTCCATGTACGCGATCGGCGGCAACGAGGAGGCCGCGCGTCTGTCCGGCCTCCGGGTGAAGAAGCAGAAGCTCGCGATCTACGCGCTCTCCGGCCTCTTCGCGGCCGCCGCGGGCATCGTGCTCGCCTCCCGGCTCTCCTCCGCGCAGCCGCAGGCCGCGCAGGGCTACGAGCTCGACGCGATCGCCGCGGTCGTCATCGGCGGCGCCTCGCTCGCGGGCGGCACGGGCAAGGCGTCCGGCACGCTGATCGGCGCGCTGATCCTGGCGGTGCTGCGCAACGGGCTCAACCTCCTGTCCGTGTCCGCCTTCTGGCAGCAGGTCGTCATCGGTGTCGTGATCGCGCTGGCGGTGCTGCTCGACACGGTGCGGCGCAAGGCCGGGGCGACTCCGGTGGCCGCCGGTGCCGGCACGCCGGGCGGCAAGGGCAAGCAGGCGGCGACGTACATCATCGCGGCCGTGGTCGCGGCGGCGGTCGTCGGCGCGATGTCCTTCCTGCACACCGGCTCGTCCTCGACGACCCAGAAGGTGGGCCTGTCCCTGTCGACCCTGAACAACCCCTTCTTCGTCCAGATCAAGGCGGGCGCCCAGCAGGAGGCGAAGAAGCTCGGCGTGGACCTGACCGTCACGGACGCGCAGAACGACGCCTCGCAGCAGGCCAACCAGCTGCAGAACTTCACCAGTTCGGGCCTCGGTTCGATCATCGTCAACCCGGTGGACTCGGACGCGGCGGGTCCGGCGGTCCGCGCGGCGAACAAGGCCGACATCCCCGTGGTCGGCGTGGACCGAGGCGTGAACAAGGCGAACACGGCCGCGCTCGTCGCCTCCGACAACATCGCGGGCGGCAGGCTGGGCGCCAAGGCGCTCGCCGAGAAGCTGGGCGGCAAGGGCAAGATCGTTATCCTGCAGGGCCTGGCCGGTACATCCGCCAGCCGCGAGCGCGGCGCGGGCTTCGCCGAGGGCCTGAAGGCCTACCCCGGCATCCAGGTCGTCGCCCAGCAGCCCGCAGACTTCGACCGCACCAAGGGTCTCGACGTGATGACGAACCTGCTCCAGGCGCACCCCGACATCCAGGGCGTCTTCGCCGAGAACGACGAGATGGCGCTCGGCGCGATCAAGGCGCTCGGCTCCAAGGCGGGCAAGTCGGTCTCCGTCATCGGCTTCGACGGCACCCCCGACGGCCTCAAGGCGGTCCAGGCGGGCACGCTGTACGCGTCCGTCGCCCAGCAGCCGAAGGAGCTCGGCCGGATCGCGGTGGACAACGCGCTGAAGGCCGCCGAGGGCAAGAAGGTCCAGGAGACGGTGAAGGTGCCGGTGAAGGTGGTCACCAAGGAGAACGTGGCCGGGTTCGGCGGCTGACCGTCGTCGGCCGGCAGGCGGCAGACGGTGCGGGCGGATCCGACGGGATCCGCCCGCACCCGCGCACCAACTCACCTATACAGGGAGACAGTTCATGTACGACTACGACCTTCTGGTCGTGGGATCGGCCAACGCCGACCTGGTGATCGGGGTCGAGCGCAGGCCCGCGGCCGGAGAGACGGTGCTCGGCTCCGACCTCGCCGTCCACCCCGGCGGCAAGGGCGCCAACCAGGCGGTCGCCGCCGCCCGCCTCGGGGCCCGTACGGCCCTGCTGGCCCGGGTCGGCGACGACGCGCACGGCAGGCTGCTGCTCGACTCGCAGCGAGAGGCCGGCGTCGACACCGTGGGCGTGCTGGTCGGCGGGGCGCCCACCGGGGTCGCGCTGATCACGGTGGACCCGTCCGGGGACAACAGCATCGTGGTCTCGCCGGGGGCCAACGGCCGGCTCACGCCCGAGGACGTGCGGGCCGCCGGGAGCCTCTTCCAGGCCTCCCGGGTGGTCTCGGCACAGCTGGAGATCCCGTTGGAGACGGTCGTGGAGGTCGTACGGCGGCTCGCTCCCGGCAGCCGCTTCGTACTGAACCCCTCACCACCGCGCCCCCTGCCCACCGAGGTCCTCGCGGCCTGCGACCCGCTGATCGTGAACGAGCACGAGGCACGAGTGATCGCCGGTACGGCTCTCGGGGACTCTCCCGAGGACTGGGCGAGGGCCCTGCTGGCCCTCGGCCCGCGCTCGGTGGTCGTCACGCTGGGCGAGGAGGGCGCGCTCGTCGCCTCCGCGGAGGGCGTCGCCCGAGTGCCGTCGGTGAAGGTCGAGGCCGTGGACACGACGGGGGCGGGCGACGCGTTCACGGCGGCGCTGGCCTGGCGGCTCGGGCAGTCGGAGTCCCTGTCCGGCGCCGCCGCGTACGCCGCACGGGTCGGGGCGGCCGCCGTCACCCGCCCCGGCGCCCAGGAGTCCTTCCCCACCGCCGAGGAGGTCGCGTTCCCGTGAAGAAGGCCGGAATCCTGAACCGTCATCTCGCGGGCGCGCTCGCCGAGCTGGGGCACGGGCACGAGGTGCTGGTGTGCGACGCGGGAATGCCGATACCAGCGGGCCCGCGGGTGGTGGATCTGGCCTTCCGGGCCGGGGTGCCGTCCTTCGCTCAGGTGCTCGACGGGCTGCTGGACGAACTGGTGGTGGAGGGCGCGACGGCCGCCACCGAGGTCCGCGAGGCGAATCCGCGGGCGACCGCGCTGCTGGAGGGACATTTCCCCGCCCTGGAGCTGGTCCCGCACGAGAAACTGAAGTCACTGTCGGCCCGCGCGCACCTGATCGTCCGCACCGGCGAGGCACGGCCGTACGCGAACGTACTGCTGCGCTGCGGAGTGTTCTTCTGAGCCACCGCCGATGCGGCGTGCCACCGCCGATACGGCGCCCAGAAAACTTCGAGGGGCCCGGTCCGTCGACCGGGCCCCTCGGCTTTCCCCTCCACATCAGAACCCCCGCGATCCCCCCAGATCCCCCTCCAGAAGTCCTGATGCCAAGTACGACCCGCGAGGTGGCGGAAGGGTTGCACCGTCTTCCAAGATTTTTTCCAACCCTCGGACTCCGACCCTCGGACTCCGACCCTCGGACTCCGACCCTCGGACTCCGACCCTCGGACTCCGACCCTCGGACTCCGACCCTCGGACTCCGACCCTCAGACCGCGTGTCCGAGGAACCTCTCCACCGTCTGCGCCAACACCTCCCGGCCGTCCCGAGCCCACAGCGCGTCGTTGAAGAGCTCGACCTCGATCGGGCCGTCGTAGCCGGCCGCCTCGACGTACGAGCGCCACTCCCGCATGTCGATCGAGCCGTCGCCGATCTGACCGCGGCCGTTGAGGACACCCTCCGGCAGGGGGGTGGTCCAGTCGGCGAGCTGGAAGGTGTGGATGCGGCCGGAGGCGCCCGCGCGGGCGATCTGGGCGGGGGCCGTGTCGTCCCACCAGATGTGGTACGTGTCGACGGTGACGCCCACCTGATCCGCGGGGAAGCGTTCCGCGAGGTCCAGGGCCTGGGACAGCGTCGATACGACGCAGCGGTCGGCGGCGTACATGGGGTGAAGGGGTTCGATGGCCAGCCGTACGCCGCGCTCGGCCGCGTAGGGGCCCAGCGCGGCCAGCGCGTCGGCGATGCGCTCACGGGCGCCGTGCAGGTCCTTGGAGCCGGCCGGCAGTCCGCCCGAGACCAGGACCAGGGTGTCCGTGCCGAGGGTCGCCGCCTCGTCGATCGCCGACCGGTTGTCGTCCAGGGCACGGGCGCGCTCGTCCGGGTCGATCGCCGTGAAGAAGCCTCCCCGGCACAGGGTGGTCACCGCGAGGCCCGCGTCGCGGACCAGCTTGGCGGTCGCCTCGACGCCGTACGACTGGACGGGTTCGCGCCACAGGCCGACGCCTGGTACGCCCAACTCCAGGCAGGCATCGACCAGTTCCGACATCGACAGCTGCTTGACCGTCATCTGGTTGATGGAGAAACGGGCGAGGCTCATGGGGTCACTCCGTACAGGGCGAGCAGGGACTTCATGCGCGCTTCGGCCAGCTCCGGGTTCGGGAACAGGCCCAGGCCGTCGGCCAGTTCGTAGGCGCGCGCGAAGTGCGGGAGCGAGCGCGCCGACTGCAGCCCGCCGACCATGGTGAAGTGCTCCTGGTGTCCGGCCAGCCAGGCCAGGAGGACGACGCCCGTCTTGTAGAAGCGGGTCGGGGTCTGGAAGAGGTGGCGGGACAACTCGACCGTGGGGTCGAGGAGTTCACGGAAGCCCTTGGCGTCACCCGTGTCCAGGACCCGTACCGCCTGCGCGGCCAGCGGGCCCAGCGGGTCGAAGATGCCGAGCAGGGCGTGGCTGAAGCCCTTCTCGTCGCCCGCGATCAGCTCGGGGTAGTGGAAGTCGTCGCCCGTGTAGCAGCGCACGCCGTGCGGGAGCCTGCGGCGCAGGTCGATCTCCCGCTGGGCGTCCAGGAGCGAGACCTTGATGCCGTCGACCTTGTCCGGGTGGGCGGCGATGACCTGCAAGAACACATCCGTGGCCGCGTCCAGGTCGCTCGACCCCCAGTAGCCCTCGAGCGCCGGGTCGAACATCGGGCCGAGCCAGTGCAGGATCACCGGGTCGGCGGCCTGGCGGAGCAGGTGACCGTAGACGTCGAGGTAGTCCTCGGGACCGGAAGCGGCCGCCGTCAGGGCCCGCGAGGCCATGAGGATCGCCTGCGCCCCCGACTCCTCGACGAGAGCGAGCTGCTCCTCGTACGCGGCCCGGACCTGAGCCAGGGACGCCGGGCCCACCAGCTGGTCCGTGCCGACTCCGCACGCGATGCGGCCGCCGACCGCCCGGGCCTCGGCGGAGGACCGGCGGATCAGCTCCGCCGCGCCCGCCCAGTCCAGGCCCATCCCGCGCTGCGCGGTGTCCATGGCCTCGGCCACGCCCAGCCCGTGGGACCACAGGTGGCGGCGGAAGGCGAGCGTCGCGTCCCAGTCGACGGCGGCGGGCGAGTCGGGCGAGACGTCCGCGTACGGGTCGGCGACGACGTGCGCGGCCGAGAAGACCGTACGGGAGGTGAAGGGCGCGCCGGTGGCGAGGGCGAGGGGCTCGGTGCGCGGCTCGTACGGCCGCAGCCGGCCTGTCGTGTCCGGGAGTTGGATGGTCACAGGGCGATCTCCGGTACGTCGAGACGGCGGCCCTCCGCCGAGGACTTCAGGCCCAGTTCGGCGAGCTGGACGCCGCGGGCGCCGGCGAGGAGGTCCCAGTGATAGGGGGCGTCGGCGTAGACGTGGCGCAGGAACAGCTCCCACTGGGCCTTGAAGCCGTTGTCGAACTCGGCGTTGTCGGGAACCTCCTGCCACTGGTCGCGGAAGGAGTAGGTGGCCGGGATGTCCGGGTTCCAGACCGGCTTGGGGGTCGCACTGCGGTGCTGGACACGGCAGTTGCGCAGCCCGGCGACCGCCGAGCCCTCCGTGCCGTCGACCTGGAACTCGACCAGTTCGTCACGGTTGACGCGCACGGCCCAGGAGGAGTTGATCTGGGCGACGGCGCCGCCCGCCAGTTCGAAGATGCCGTACGCGGCATCGTCGGCCGTGGCGTCGTACGGCTTGCCCTGCTCGTCCCAGCGCTGCGGGATGTGGGTGGCGGTGAGCGCTTGGACGGAGGTGACGCGGCCGAACAGCTCGTGGAGCACGTACTCCCAGTGCGGGAACATGTCGACGACGATGCCGCCGCCGTCCTCGGCGCGGTAGTTCCAGGAGGGGCGCTGGGCCTGCTGCCAGTCGCCCTCGAAGACCCAGTAGCCGAACTCCCCGCGGATGGAGAGGATCCGGCCGAAGAAGCCGCCGTCGATGAGGCGCTTGAGCTTGAGCAGTCCGGGGAGGAAGAGCTTGTCCTGGACCACGCCGTGCTTGATGCCGGCGGCGTGCGCGAGCCGGGCCAGCTCCAGGGCGCCGGCGAGGCCGGTGGCGGTGGGCTTCTCGGTGTAGATGTGCTTGCCGGCCGCGATCGCCTTCTTGATGGCCTCCTCGCGGGCGGAGGTGACCTGCGCGTCGAAGTAGATGTCGATGGTCGGGTCGGCGAGGACCGCGTCCACGTCCGTCGACCAGTGCTCCAGGCCGTGCTGCTCGGCGAGCGTCTTGAGGGCGTGCTCACGGCGGCCCACGAGGACGGGTTCGGGCCACAGCACGGTGCCGTCGCCCAGGTCGAGGCCGCCCTGGTCGCGCAGGGCGAGGATCGAGCGGACGAGGTGCTGGCGGTAGCCCATGCGTCCCGTCACGCCGTTCATGGCGATACGCACCGTCTTGCGTGTCACGTCATTCCCTTCGTACGCGGGTTCCGCGCCGCGTACGCCCATGGTGAGCGTGAGTCCCACGGTGAGTGTGAGGCTCCACTGGTGAGCGTGACAGCAAGCGCTTTCTATCCACGAAGAAGCTAGCCTCTGTCCAGCCGGATGGACAAGACCATGTGGGCGACGAGATGTTCGGTCCTCCGGACGGCTGGACGCGGGGGGCGTGCGCACGGTCGGATGTACCCGCATATGACGGCCGTCGTCGGGGACGTACGGCGGCCGTGTTCGAAGACGTAGGACGGACGTCCCTGAGGACGGACGCAGGACGGCCGTCCTCAAGGACGACGACAACGAGATGCGTGACCGGAGGACGACGAGATGACCGTGACCCTGGCGGACGTGGCGGCGCGTGCGCAGGTCTCGCCCGCGACCGTGTCCCGGGTGCTGAACGGGAACTATCCCGTCGCGGCGTCCACACGTGAGCGGGTACTGCGCGCGGTGGACGAGCTGGACTATGTACTGAACGGGCCCGCGAGTTCGCTGGCCGCGGCGACGTCCGACCTCGTCGGGATCCTCGTCAACGACATCGCCGACCCCTTCTTCGGGATCATGGCGGCCGCGATCCAGTCGGAGATCGGCGGGCCCGGGGGGCGCGCGGGCGGCGAACGGCTCGGGGTCGTGTGCAACACCGGCGGCTCCCCGGAGCGCGAACTCACCTACCTCACGCTCCTTCAGCGCCAGCGCGCCGCCGCGGTCGTCCTCACCGGCGGCGCCGTCGAGGACACCTCGCACGCCTCCGCCGTCGCCGCGAAGCTGCGCAAGCTGGCCGAGGCGGGCACCCGGGTCGTCCTGTGCGGACGGCCGCCAGCGCCCGAGGCCGCCGAGGCGATCGCGCTCACCTTCGACAACCGCGGGGGCGGTCAGCAGCTCACCGAGCACCTGATCGGGCTCGGGCACCGGCGGCTCGGCTACATCGCCGGACCCGAGGAGCGGACGACGACCCGGCACCGGCTGGAGGGGCACCGGGCCGCGCTGGCCGTGCACGGCATCGAGGACGATCCGCGGCACACCGTGTACGGCCGCTACGACCGCCGTTCCGGCTACGAGGCGACCCTCGAACTCCTCCGCCGCGACCCGTCGTTGACGGCCGTCGTCGCCGCGAACGACACGGTGGCGCTCGGCGCCTGCGCCGCGCTGCGCGACTCCGGCCTGCGCATCCCGGACGACGTCTCCGTCGCGGGTTTCGACGACCTGCCCTTCAGCATCGACGCGGTGCCCGCTCTCACCACCGTGCGGCTCCCGCTCTCCGAGGCGGGCGCGCGCGCCGGGCGGATCGCCATGGGGCGCGAGGAGCCGCCGCCGGGCGGGATCGCCACGGTACGGGGGGAGTTGATGGTGCGGGGGTCGACCGCGGTGCCGCGCGACTGAAGTACTCCTCCACCGTGCGATGAGTTTTGAGCGGAGCGCCGGTCTTCCTACCGTAATCAACCGAGCAACGAACAGGAGCACCTCCCATGCGCATCATGGTCAGCGCGTTCATCAGCATTGACGGCGTCGTGCAGGCGCCCGGCGGTCCCGACGAGGACACCGACGGCGGCTTCGCGCACGGCGGCTGGTCGCACCCGTACTTCGACCCGGAGGTCGTGGGCGGTGCCTTCGCCGAAGGTCTGGGCAAGGCGGAGGCGCTGCTGTTCGGGCGGCGCACCTGGCAGTCGATGGCCGCGGCCTGGCCCGAGCGGGCGGGCGATCCGTTCGCGGACCGGATGAACTCCCTGCCGAAGTACGTCGTCTCCACGACGCTCGGCGAGGACGACGTGACGAGCTGGGACAACACCACGCTGATCCCCGGCGACGACGCGGTCGCCCGCGTCCGGGAGCTGCGCGAGAGCGACGGCGGCGACCTGGCGATGATGGGCAGCCCCACGCTCGTACGCGCCCTCCTGCGCGAGGGTCTGGTCGACGAGCTGCAGCTCATCCGGATGCCCGTCATCCTCGGCGGCGGCAAGACGATCTTCCCCGAGGACGGCGTGAAGCGCCCGCTCGAACGGGTCTCCACGATCGCCGGCAAGACAGGGGTGGAGGTGAGTGTCTACCGGCCGGCCGACGTGGCGTAGAAGGGGTTCGGAACTGTTGGCCGCTCGACCCTGCGCGGGTGCGCTTTCACGAGTACAGGACCCACACCCACTCAGTCCCTGGGAACGGTGGGCGGCGCGCGGGTGTCCGTTCTATGCTCGGAGCAACGGTATCTCTGACTGAGTCAGCCATCCGGGCCGACCAGCCGGAGCCGACCACCCGAGCCGACCATCCGGGGCCACCATGACCGTCCAGGACATCCGCTCCTTCAACCGCTTCTACACGAACGTCATCGGCGCGCTCGACTACGGCCGTCACCTCTACGCCCCGTACACGCTCACGGAGTCCCGCGTCCTCTACGAGCTCGCGCACTCCCCGCGTACGGACGCGGTCGACCTGCGCACCGAACTCTCACTGGATTCGGGGTACTTGAGCCGCATCCTCAACAAGTTCGAGCAGGACGGGCTGGTCGATCGGGCCCCGTCCGAGAAGGACCCGCGCCGGCGTCGCATCACCCTCACCGCGCGCGGCCGGGACGCCGCCGACCTGCTCGACGAGCGGGCCCGGGAAACCGTCGGTTCGCTGCTCGCCTCCGTCGCCCCCGCCGACCGGGAGCGGCTGGCCGAGGCGATGCGCACGGTGCGGACGATCCTGGGCGACGGCGGGGGTGCCCGCCCGCAGGACGTCGTGCTGCGCGAGCCCGGCCCCGGCGACCTCGGCTGGATCGTGCAGCGCAACGCCGCGCTGTACGCGGCCGAGTACGGATGGAACACCGACTACGAGGGCCTGGTCGCGAGGATCGTCGCCGACTTCGCCGAGGATCACGATCCGCACCTGGAGCGGGTGTGGATCGCCGAGAGTGGGGGAGGGCGGCCCGTGGGGTGCGTGATGTGCGTACGGGACGACGCGCCCGGCACCGCCCGGCTCCGCCTGCTCCTCGTCGAGCCGGACGCGCGCGGGCTCGGCATCGGCGACCGGCTCGTCGAGGCCGTCGTCGGCTTCGCGCGCGGAGTCGGCTATCGCGACCTCGTCCTGTGGACCAACGACGTCCTCTCCGCCGCCCGTCGCATCTACCAGCGCCACGGCTTCGTCCTCGTCTCCGAGAAACCGCACCGTTCCTTCGGCGCGGATCTCGTGGGCCAGGACTGGCGGCTCGATCTGCACGGTACGCAGGAGTGACGAGTAGGGTCCCAGATCATGAAGCTGGCATTCTCCACCCTCGGTGTGCCCGGACTGCCCATCCCCGACGTCGTACGGCTCGCCGCCGCGCACGGCTATCACGGCGTGGAGCTGCGGGCACATCCGGAGGAACCGGTGCACCCGGGCATCGGTGCGGCCGAACGGGCCGCCGCTGCGGCGGCGTTCAAGGCGGGCGGGATCGAGGTGCTGGGGCTCGCGGGGTATGCGCGGGTCGCGGCACCGGGGGACGACGAACCGGTGATCGACGAGATCCGTCGGCTCCTGGACCTCGCACGCGACGTGGGCGCCCCGTTCGTACGGGTCTTCCCCGGTGCCGACACCGACCAGAGCCCGGAAGAGGCCGACGCGACGGCCGCTCGCCGCCTCGGCACGGCCGCCGAGTACGCCACCGACCTGGGCGTACGGATCCTGCTGGAGACCCACGACTCGCACCGCACCGGCGCGGACGCGATCAGGGTCCTGGGCCTGGTCGGCCACCATCAGGTGGGCTCGCTCTGGGATGTGATGCACACCTGGCTGGGCGGCGAACAGCCGTCGTCTACGTTTGCCGCGCTCTCGCCGTACCTCGGATACGTCCAGGTCAAGGACGTCGCGTCCGCCGAGGACACGACACCGCTGCCGCTGGGCGCCGGCGTCCTGCCGCTCGCCGAGTGCGTCGAGGTCCTCTCCCGCCACGGCTGGGACGGCTGGCTGTGCTGGGAGTACGAGAAGCGGTGGTACGAGTCGGCCGAGCCGCTTCCGGAGCTGCTGGGCGCAGGGCGCGAGCACCTCGCCCGGCTGCTCAACGAATCGGCGTAGGGCCCCGCACACCGCACGTCACGCGCCCGGCCCGGGGGTAAATCATTCGCCCGGACCGGCGGCGGCCGGTTACCCTCCGCGGCGTGAACCACCCCGCGCACCCCGTCACCCCCTCGTGAGCCTCACCCGGATGCTGATCGACGTCCGGCCGTTGCGGACCTCCTCCGCCTTCCGGCGGCTGCTCATCGGGCGGACGGTGTCCGTTCTGGTCGCTTTCATGGCCATGGTCGCCGTCATGTACCAGGTCTCGACGGGCTCCGCTTCCTGGCCGGGCACCGGGTGGTGCGCGGTGCGCTGATCACCGACCTGGCCACCACCGTGCTGCCGATGCCGGTCAGCCTGTTCCCGCTGGTCAACGCCGAACGGTTCGGCGGAAGTCCGCGCACGCTCGGCCTGTTCCTGTCGGCGCTCGCCGTCGGTGGTGTCACGGCGTCCGCGCTGTCCGGCTCGATCACGCGACTCGGCCGCCCGGGCGTGGTGATGCTCTGCGGCGCGGGAACGTGGGGCGCCGCGCTCGCCGCCTTCGGGCTGATGACCGATCCGTGGGCGGGACTTGGGCTGCTGGCCCTCGCCGGGGCCGCCGACGCCGTCTCGGTGATCTCGCGCAGCACGATCGTGCAGACCCGCACCCCGGACGCCCTGCTGGGCCGGGTCACGGCGGCCGAGCAGATCGTCGGCCAGGCAGGCCCCAACCTCGGCAACCTGCGCGACGGCCTGGTCGCCGGCTGGAACTCCGGCGCGACCGCCCTGGTCAGCGGCTGCCTGTTGTGCCTGCTCGCGGTCACGGCCGTGGGCGCGACGACACCCGAACTGCTCGACGGGGCTACGCCACCGGACGACCGGTGATCCTCGCCGAGTCGTCCAGGCACCAGTCCAGTACGGCGGGCCAGGAGCCGTAACCGGCGTCCAGGTCCAGGTGTGCGACCCCGGGGATGATCTCGGTCGGTACGCCCAGGGGGTCGGCGTAGACGGTGCGGGCGCCCTCGGGGCAGTACGGGTCGTCGTCGCCGGCGACGAGACGGGTGGGTCCCGGCAGCGTCAGGGCGTCGAGCGGCGGCGGGGCGAACTCCGCGATCTCCGGGTGCCGTACGAGGACGGATGGGGACGGCGGCGCCACCAGCAGCACCCGGTCGACGTCGAGGCCCGGCAGACCCCGCGTGGCCGCGTGCAGCCACAGCACGGCGGACGCGCTGTGGGCGAGTACGACGCGCTCGGCACCGGACAGCCGGCCGAGGTGGCGGGCCAGTTCGCCCAGCCACGCTTCCAGGTCGGGGTCATCGGGATCGGGCAGCTGCGGGTACGTGACCTGATGGCCCAGCCCCGTCAGCCGGTCGGCGAGCCAATGCTGCCAGTGGTCCTTCGGACGGTGGTTCTGCCAGCCGTGCAGGATCAGGAAGTGCTTGGTGGTCATGAGTCGATGGTTTCCGATCACCGGTACACCGGTCCAGTTAATCTTTCCGCGTGGAACAGATAAGTGAGACCTTCACTGTCGATCTGCGCCGCCTGACCGTCCTGCGCGAACTCCGGCGCCGCGGCAGCCTGGCGAGAACCGCCGAGGCCCTGCATCTGACCCCCTCTGCGGTCTCCCAGCAGATCGCCGCGCTGGCCCGCGAGGCGGGCGTCCCGCTGACGGAGCGCGACGGCAGAGGCGTACGACTGACCGGGCAGGCGCGCGTCCTGCTGGCCCACGCCGATCTGATCGCCGCCCAACTGGAGCGGGCACGGGCCGACTTGGCGGCGTACGGGGAGGGCGGGCGCGGGTCGGTCACCATCGGCTGCTTCTCCAGCGGGATCCTCGGTCTGCTCCCCGGAGCGCTGAGCGCGCTGGCGGTACGCCTGCCCCATGTCCGCGTCGACGTCGTGGAGGCGGAGCCGCCGGACCTGTTCACCGCGCTCGACGCGGGCCAGGTCGACGTCGCCGTGGCCGTCGACTTCGCCGCCGCACCGCCGCACACCGATCGGCGGTACCGTCGCGTCGATCTGTTCACCGACGTCCTGGACCTCGCCGTCCCGGCCGGGCACCGTCTGGCGGGCCGCGAGCGGGTCGCGCTGCGGGACCTCGCCACCGACGCCTGGATCGTCGGCGACGCGCGCAGCTGCTGCGGCGCGGTGGCCCGTTCAGTCTGCGCGGCCGCCGGGTTCACGCCGGACATCCGGCACGCCGTCAACGACTGGGGTGCGCTCGCCGCGCTCGTCGAGGCGGGCCAGGGGGTCGCGCTGATCCCCCGCCTGGTCCAGCCGCTGTACGCCCACCGCCGCCTCGCCCTGCTGCCCACGGCGGGTGCGACACCGTCCCGGAACGTCTTCGTGGCCGTACGGGCGGGGTCGGAGACAGACCCGGTGCTCGCCGCGGTGTGCGACCAACTGCGTACCACGGCCGGTGATGTGGTCGGTTCGGGCAACTGAGCACCCGCGTCCAAAAGGCTCCTGCCGCACTCGCGGTCCCCGACCTCCCAGGCGTCACGGAGTGCCTCCACGAGCAGAAGGCCCCGGCGCCCGCCCCTACCTCACCGTCTCCCCCACCGCCTGGACCGCCTTCCTCACCCTCGCGGACAACCGTTCCTGACACTCCGGCCACTCCGCCGCCGTGATCGAATAGATCGCGGAGTCACGGAGGCGGCCGTCCTCACCCGGGGCCCAAGAGCGGGACCAGTTGCGCAGCACGCCCTCAAAGCGGGCGCCCGCGCTCTGGATCGCGGCGCGGGAGCGGCTGTTGCGGGCGTCGGTCTTGAGGTCTACACGGCAGACGCCCCACTCCTCGAAGGCATGCCGGAAGAGCAGCAGCTTGGCCTCGGCGTTGATGCCCGTGCCCTGGGCGGAAGACGCGAGCCAGGTGAAGCCGACCTCGATGGCGTCGAGTTGATCGTCCGTCAGCCAGGAACGCGGCTCCCAGTACGACGTGGCGCCGACCGCCCGCCCCGAGGCGACGGACACCTGCGCGTAGGGCGCGAGCTTGCCGGTCGCGGCCCGGGCGAGCTGCGCGTCGATGTACTGCCCCACCTCGTCCGCCCGTGGCACCCAGGTGAACTCGTACGAGCCCCGGTTCACCTCCGCCGCGACGGCCAGGTCGGCGGCATGACGATGGTCCAGCGGCTCCAGACGTACGAGCGCGCCTTCCAGGACCGGTCCCTCCAGCTTGAAAGTCACCGGCCGAAGTGTTCCGTACGGGACCGGGCCCGTCGAACGAAATTCGCGGGGCCAGGAGCCCCCGCTCGGCGACACCATCCGAGCACCAGCTCCTCGAATCCCGGGAGCTCAGGCCCTGCCACCGCCCCACGGCTCGTAGTCGATGCCGTTGCCGTCGTCGTAGTCGGACCCGACCTCGCTCAGCGGGACACGAGCGCAGGCGGGAAGCGGTGGTCGTCGGTGCGGCTCATGTGTTCTGCGGCCTTCACGCGGGTCCCCCCACCCACGCCCCGAACGCCTCGTGGAAGTCCGGGAACGTCTTCCGTACGCACCCCGGGTCGTCGAACCCGATCCCCGGCGCGCGCAGCGACGTCACCGCGAAGGACATGACGATGCGGTGGTCGCCGTACGTCCTGATCTCGGCCGGGGACGGTGTGCCCGGGTGGATCTCGATCCAGTCGGGGCCGGTCTCCACGCGGACGCCCAGCCGTCGGAGGTTCTCCGCGCAGGCCTCCAGGCGGTCGCACTCCTTCACCCGGGTGTTGCCGACGTCCTCGATGCGGACCGGGCCGGTGGCGAAGGGGGCCAGCGCGGCGAGGGTCGGCATGGTGTCGGAGATGTCGCGCATGTTGACCGTGAGGCCGCGCAGTTCGCCGGTCCCCCGGACCGTCGTACGGTCGGACGCGATCTCCACGTGGGCGCCCATGCGCCGCAGTACGTCCACGAAGCGCAGGTCGCCCTGGAGCGCGCCCTCGCCGAGGCCCGGGACCGTGACCTCGCGGCCGGTGAGCGCGGCCGCGGCGAAGAAGTAGCTCGCGGTGGAGGCGTCGGGCTCGACGGCGTACGTGGTGGCGCGGTAGCCGCCCGGCGCCACCACGAAGACGTCGCCCTCCACCCGTACGTCCGCCCCGAACGCCCGCATCATCACCAGCGTGATCTCGACGTACGGCGCCGAGACCAGGTCCGTGACCGTGATGCGCAGGCCCTTGCGGGTCAGCGGGCCGAGCAGGAGCAGAGCCGTCAGGTACTGCGAGGACTGGCCCGCGTCCAGGGTCACCTCGCCGCCCTCCACCCCGGCCGCCGCGATCCGCAGTGGATGGTGGCCCTCCGCCTCCTCGTGACGCAGGTCCACGCCCAGGTCGCGCAGGGCGCGGGTCAGCGGAAACAGCGGGCGGCGACGCATCTGCGCGGAGGCGTCGAAGCGGTACGCGCCGTGGCCGGCGGCCGCCAGGGTGGGCAGGAAGCGGGCCGTCGTGGCGCCGTCCCGGCAGTACACGTCCGCCTCCGTGACCGCGGGGCCCTGCGGGCGGCCGTCGACGTGCCAGGTGTCCGGGGTCCGTCCGACGCGGTAGCCGAGCCGGGTCAGGCCCTCCGCGAAGCCCTCGGTGTCGTCCGAGCGGAGCGGGCGCAGCAGGGTGGTGACCCCGTCGGCCGCCGCCGCCAGGAACAGGGCGCGGGCGGTGATGGACTTGGAACCGGGGATGTCGACTACGGCCATGCCTTCATGCTGGCTCCCTGACCTGCTCGCTCGCTGGACCGTCCGCCAGGTGGACCCTCTTGGGTGTCGCCGGACGGGCGCGGCGCCGGCAGCACGACGGCCGGCAGTCGGAGCGGGTGGGCCACCCCCTTCCCGGCACGATTGCCCGCGGTGGGAGCGCCTCACCACTCCCGCCCGACACCCCCATCCCAACTTCCGGAGTTACCCGGAAACCGGGGAACCCGGAGACAGCGCCCTTCGTCCAATCCGCACGCTGTCGGATGAGTCTCCGCTGTGCGGTGTCGGCCTCGCTGCTGGCTGCGATCGCTGACCACCCTCTCCGCCGCCTGCGGCCGACAGCACGCCGCCACCGGCGCGCCCCCCTCCAACTGCGCCGGTGGCGGCCCCAACGCGGGTTACTGTGCACACCCTTGACTGGAAGAAACTTCCCGGATATTCGTGACTCCTCGGAAGTTTCCTTCATGAGGGAAGGAGCGCTCGTGCGCGACTCCAGCACGGGAAGCACCGCAAGACCGTCGAGACCGGCCACACTGACCGGACCATCCCGGCGTACCGTCCTCGCCGCCACCGCCGGCGTCACCGCCGCCACGGCCGCCCTCGCCTCCGGCGCAAGCGCGTACGCCGCCGACAGCAGCCGGCACGACGACAAGGTACTGCGCGCCCTGATCTCCCGTATGACGCTGGAGGAGAAGGTCGGCCAGCTCTTCGTCATGCGGGTGTACGGCCATTCGGCCACGGTGCCCGACCAGGCCGACATCGACGCCAACCTCAAGGAGATCGGCGTCAGGACGGCCGCCGAGCTGATCGCCAAGTACCGCGTCGGCGGCATCATCTACTTCGCCTGGGCGCACAACACCCGCGATCCCCATCAGATCGCCGATCTGTCGAACGGGATTCAGAAGGTCAGCCTGGACCAGCCCCGCGGGCTGCCCGTCCTCATCTCCACCGACCAGGAGCACGGGATAGTGGCACGCGTGGGCAAGCCCGCGACGCTGTTCCCGGGCGCGATGGCGCTGGGTGCGGGAGGTTCGCGGACGGACGCCCGCACGGTGGGCCGCATCGGCGGCGCCGAACTGCACGCCCTCGGCATCCGCCAGGACTACTCCCCGGTCGCCGACGTGAACGTCAACCCGGCCAACCCGGTCATCGGCGTACGCTCCTTCGGCGCCGCCCCGGACGCGGTGGCCGACCTGGTGGCGGCCGAGGTGAAGGGGTATCAGGCCTCGGGCGTCGCGGCGACCGCCAAGCACTTCCCGGGGCACGGCGACACAGCCGTCGACAGCCACTTCGGCTTCCCCGTCATCACGCACAGCCGGGAGCTGTGGTCGACCCTCGACGCGGTGCCCTTCCGGGCGGCCATCCGGGCGGGCATCGACTCGATCATGACCGCGCACATCATGGTCCCGGCCCTCGACCCGTCCGGCGACCCGGCCACGCTCTCCCACCCGATCCTCACCGGCATCCTGCGCGAGGAACTCGGCTACGACGGGGTCGTGGTGACGGACTCGCTCGGCATGGAGGGCGTACGGCAGAAGTACGGCGACGACCGCGTCCCCGTGCTCGCCCTCAAGGCCGGTGTCGACCAGCTCCTCAACCCACCCTCCCTGGACGTCGCATGGAACGCGGTGCTGAACGCCGTGCGCGGCGGTGAGCTGACCGAGGCCCGCCTCGAGGAGTCGATCCTGCGCGTGCTCCGACTCAAGGCGAAGCTGGGGCTGCTGACGAGCCCTTATGTCACCGACGGCGGCGTCGACCGCACGGTCGGCACCCCGGCGCACCTCGGGGCGGCCGACCGGATCGCCGAGCGCACGACGACCGTGCTGGTCAACAAGGAGGGCCTGCTGCCGCTGTCCCGTCGGCGCACCCCGAGGGTGCTCGTCGTGGGCGCGGACCCCGCCTCGCCGTCGCTCTCCGACGGACCGCCCACCACCGTCCTCGCCGGCGCCCTCACCGAGCTGGGCTTCACGGCGACGGCCCTGTCCACCGGCACCGCACCCTCGACGGCGACGATCGCCCGGGCGGTCGCGGCGGCGAAGGACGCGGACGCGGTGGTCGTCGGGACGTACAACGTGACGGCGACCGGTTCCCAGAAGACCCTCGTGGAGCAGCTCGTCGCCACCGGTGTCCCGGTCGTCGCGATCGCCATCCGCAACCCGTACGACGTGGCTCAACTCCCCTCCGTGGGCGCCTGCGTGGCGACGTACTCCTGGACGGACGTGGAACTGCGCGCGGCCGTCCGGGTGATCGCGGGCCGGATCGACCCGCGAGGCACGCTGCCGGTACCGGTGCAGCGGGCGGACGACCCGGCAAAGGTGCTGTACCCGATCGGATACGGGCTGCGCTACTAGTCGGATCGGGACACGAGGTGTCGTACGGCCGGGTCATCCGCCGTACGACACGTACGTCGCACACCCGACGCACCGCCCCCAACTGGCGCAAAGCACCCCGCACGTCTGGCGTGTGCCCGCAGTGGCAGGTCACGCTGGACCGGGGTATCGGGGGGAAGCCATGCGAGCCAGTGCGTCGGGTCGGCGTTCCATCGGGGCGGTGTGCGCGCTGCTGCTCGCGCTGGCCGTGCTCTGCGCATGCCAGCGCTGGTCGTCCGCCTCCGATTCCGGGGACAGCGCCCCCAGCGCGGGAGCGACACCGACACGGCCCTCCGGGTACGGGGCGGTGTTCCTCGGCGTCGACGAGTGCAGCTCCTTCGGGACGACCAGCTTCACGGAGGTGCCCTGCACGAGTGAACGGGCCGCCGCGCGGGTGATCGCGCGCTACGACGGCAAGGTCGCGGACGGCCCGTCCTGCCCCGCGACGACGGACTTCGTCCTGCACATCAGCCAGACCGCGCCCGCCTCGGACGAGGACGGCGACGGTGCGGTCCCGCAGGGCTACGCCTGCATGCGCAAGCTCGAACCCCCGCACCCCGGTGATCCGGGCGGCGGCGGAGGCCCCCGCACCATCGTCGGCGACTGCGTCTACAGCGCGGGCAGCAGCCAGGTCCGTGAGACGGCGTGCGACGGCACGGGCAGGAAACCCCCGGAGTACAGGGTGACATCGGCGGTCACCGCCCGGTCCAAGTGCCCGGCGTCGACAGCCCTCTACGTCCAGCTGGGCGGCAGCAAGCCGGTGGGCTGCGCCCGCCCGGTGTGATCGACGGGCGGGCACAGCGGGCGCGTTACGGACGCAGCGCCGGCTCGCGTTCCACGTCGCGCACATCCAGCTTGGCGTCGAACTTCGCCAGCGGCTCGGCCGCGGACGGATTCGACCGGACGGTCGCCGACGCGACGCCCGCCCACTGCAGGATGCGGGCCGTGGCGAGGGCCTTCTCGTCGGCGACGAGACCGGCGACGTTGGCGCCGTGGTTCAGGCCCGGCGCCGTGAAGACGTAAGAGTCATGCGCGCCCGAGCCGAGGCGGAAGCGCTCCGCGCCCCACGGGTCGTTCTGACCGTAGACGAAGAGCATGTGGTTCGCGTGGTGGCGGACCCAGGTGTCCACGTCGCGCATCGCCCACGGCTGGAACTTCATCGGGATGGCACGCGGCACGAAGTTCCGCGGCGGCTGGTAGCCGTACTTGATGTACTTCTTCTCGATCGAGGGGAAGTGGATCGTGGGGGCGCCGAGCTGGGTGCCCGCCTGGTAGTAGTACGGCGTGTACGTCTCCAGGCCCTGGTCGGTGTAGGCCGAGAAGCCGGAGATGGTGTCCACCGAGTCCCAGATCGCGTCGTCCGTCGCGTGGGCGGCGTCCGCCGGGATCGAGTCGCAGTCCGCCAGCAGGCTGTACTGCCAAAAACCCCACACGTAGTCGAGCACGACCGCCTCGTAGGCCCGGTCGAGGCTGCCGATGGTCGTGAACGTGTAGCCGTTGTCGGCCGCGTACTGCTCGTACTTCTTCTCCAGCGGCTCCCGGCGCACCAGCGCCTCACGCTGCACGGCATTCAGCTTGTCGCGGCACTCCTTGGTGCCGACGTGTCCGAAGAAACGGTCGTACGCCGAGTCCTCGTCGTTCACCACGTCGTTGGGGGCGACGTACGCGACGACGCCGTCCATGTCCCGCGGGTAGAAGCGCTCGTAGTACGTGGCGGTCATGCCGCCCTTGGAGCCGCCCGTGGAGACCCACTTCTGGGAGTAGATCGGCTTGAGGGCCTCGAAGATACGGTGCTGGTCGCTGGCAGCCTGCCAGATGTCGAGCTTGGACCAGTCGGCCGGGGCGGGCCGGGACGGAGTGAAGAAGCGGTACTCCATGGAGACCTGGTTGCCGTCCACGATCTGGGTCGGCTCGCGGCGGCTGGGGGTCGTGGAGACGTTGTAGCCGCCGGTGTAGAAGACCGTCGGGCGCGCGGTGTCCTTGTGCAGCACGGTGATCCGCTGCTGGAACGTGCCCTTGGACGGGTGCCTGTGGTCGATCGGCTGGGTGTAGTTGAGGACGAAGAACCGGTAGCCGGTGTACGGCTTCTCCTGGATCAGGCTCATGCCCGGTATGGCGAGAAGCCGGTCCTTGATGTCGACGTCACTGCTTGCGGTGCCGGTGGTGGCCTCCGGCTGGGCGGCGGTGGCCGCCCCGGCCGTGCTCAGCGTGCCTATGAGCACCGTGAGCGCCAGCAGCCATCTGAGCGCCTTGCGCATGCACCCTCCCCTGGGAATACGCAGCTGTCCGCCGGAACCTAGCGGAGCAACTGCCGTGACACCAGGGGATGTTGGGCAATCCTGTGAATGTGCCCGGATCCGGGCCGGGGGCTCAGCAGAGAATCCAGCCCGTGCTCACCGAGCCCGAGCCGACCGACCCCTTGATCCGGACGCAGCGGTGGCCGGCGTGCACGGTCACCGGGCCCGCGTGATGCACGAAGCGCCCCGAGTCGACCACCGGCCGGTTGCCGCGCGCCTGCACGCTGACCGACATCGGCTTGCGGGACCCCTGACTCCTGGGGAAGGTCACGGCGCAGACGTAACCGCTGCGCTTGTAGACCTGCACGTACCCGGTGGAGAAGGGCAGCGTGCGGACCTTGTGTCCCGAGCAGTAGGAGGTGGCCGCCTGCGCGCTGCCGGGGCTCGCGAGCGCGAACAGCCCGGAGGCGGCCAACACGGCCACACCGAGCGCCAACCGTCGGCGTATCGCACCACTGTCCACTGTCGTCCCTCCCGCAGCAATCAGCGTACTGGTGTACGGACGCACGACGTACGTCGGATGGTTGCGTTCGCCCGAGGCTCACCCTGGAGAATTTTTTCCGTGTTTGGGGCAACCGTGCACGTTTACCCGGGGTCCAACTGGTCACAAGCGAAAGGCGGTAGTCCATGTCCGGCACCAAGCCCGCACGCACGAAGCACTCCCGCAAGCCCTCGCGTACGACCGTCCGCGTCCTCGTCGCGGCAGCCCTCCTCACCGCGGCCGGCGCCTCCGTACCGGCGGTCGCCAGCTCCGCCGGCCCGCCCCCGGCCCGCAGCGGCGCCAACGGTCCCGTCTACGACCGGGTGGCCGACTTCTACGGCGCCTACATCGACGCGGTGACCGACTCGGGATCCGGCCGCCTCGACTCCCAGTTGCGCACGTTCTATCTGACCTCGGACCTCCGGTCGCGCCTTGCCACGTGGGAGAACCGCGAGCACGCCGACGGTGTGCTGCGCGCCCAGGACGTGCCGCGCGCCTGGAAGGTGACGGCCGGCGACAGCGGGATGGGTCACACGTGGTCGACGGTCCGTCTGACCTGGGGCTCCGCCCAGCATCCGACGTACACGTATCTGACCGTGCAGTCCGATCTGGCGACGAAGAAGATCTCCGGCATCAAGACGAAGTCCTGACGGCGGTCGGGCGACGGAACGACGGACCTCAGGCGGTGGAACCCACCGGCTCCTCCGGCTCCGGCGCCCCGACGAACGTCCGCCACAACTCGGCGTAGTGACCGTCGAGTCGGAGCAGCTCGTCGTGGGTGCCGTCCTCCGCGACCCGGCCGTGGTCCATGACCACGACCCGGTCCGCGCGGGCCGCCGTCGTCAGGCGGTGGGCGACAATCAAGGTGGTGCGCGCGTAAGCGCTCGTTGAGGGGTGGTGGTCGGGCGACGGGAGGGCGGTCCGGCGGCCCGCAAGGCGGTCGGTGGCCTGGTTGACCAGGGCCTCCGTCGCCAGATCCAGCGCGGCGGTGGCCTCGTCGAGGAGCAGGACGTCCGGGTCGACGAGCTCGGCACGGGCCAGCGCGATCAGCTGACGCTGGCCGGCGGAGAGGTTGCGGCCGCGCTCGGCGACCTCGTGGAGGTAGCCGCCGTCGAGCGTGGCGATCATGTCGTGCGCACCGACCGCGCGAGCCGCGGCCTCCACCTCGGCGTCGGTGGCGTCGGGGCGGCCGTAGGCGATGGCGTCGCGGAGCGTGCCCTGGAAGAGGTACGCCTCCTGGGGCACGACGCCGAGCCGATGACGGTATGCGGTGATGTCCAGGGCACGCAGATCCGTACCGTCGACCGTCACCCGCCCGCCCGTCGGGTCGTAGAACCGGGCGACCAGCTTCACGAGCGTCGACTTGCCCGCGCCGGTCTCCCCGACGAAGGCGACGGTCTGCCCGGCGGGGATGTGCAAGGACACGCCACTGAGGGCCTCTTCGTCGTCGCCATACGCGAAGTCGACGTCCTCGAAGGCTATTTCGCCCCTCAGGGACAGGACTTCGAGCGGCTCGTCGGCGGCCTTCGTCGAGGTCGGCTCCTGGAGCAGCTCCTGGATGCGGCCGAGCGAGACGGTGGCCTGCTGGTAGCCGTCGAAGACCTGCGAGAGCTGCTGCACCGGCGCGAAGAACAGGTCTATGTAGAGGAGGTACGCCACGAGCGCGCCGGTCGTCAGCGTGCCGGCGTCCACCCGGTGGGCGCCGACCACCAGCACGGCCGCCGCGGCCACGGACGAGAGCAGCTGGACGAACGGGAAGTAGACGGATATCAGCCACTGCCCACGGATCCGCGCCTGGCGGTAGCTGTCGCTGCCCTCCGCGAACCGCCGCCCGCCCGAGCGCTCACGCCGGAACGCCTGGAGGATCAGCAGCCCGGACACCGACTCCTGGAGGTCGGCGTTGACCACCGACACGCGCTCACGGGCGAGTTCGTACGCCTTCACGCTCGCCCGGCGGAAGAAGAACGTGCCGATGATCAGCGGCGGCAGCGTCACGAAGACGACGAGCGCCAGCTGTACGTCGATCACCAGCAGCGCGAACATGATGCCGAAGAAGGTGACGACGGAGACGAAGGCGGTGACCAGGCCCGTCTGCAGGAAGGTCGACAGCGCGTCGACGTCGGTCGTCATCCGGGTCATGATCCGACCCGTCAACTCCCGCTCGTAGTAGTCGAGTCCGAGGCGTTGCAGCTGCGCGAAGATCTTCAGGCGGAGCGAGTACAGGACCCGCTCCCCCGTCCGTCCCGTCATCCGCGTCTCACCGATCTGCGCCGCCCACTGGACGAGCACGGTGACCAACCCGAGCGCGGCCGCGGCCCCCACCGCGCCGAGCGCCATCTTGGTGACGCCCTGGTCGATGCCGTGCCGGATCAGCACGGGCAGCAGCAGGCTCATGCCGGCGTCCACGGCGACGAGGCAGAGGCTCACCAAGAGGGGAGGCCCGAAGCCGCGCAGCAGCCGCCGCAGTCCGTACGACTCCTCCGGCGTGACCGCGCGCGCCTCGTCGATGCCGGGGGTGTCGGTGGCCGGTGGCAGCGCCTCGACCTGGGCGAGGAGTTCGGGGGTGGCGGGCATCCCGGCGAGCGCGTTGTCCTTGGGCTCGCGGTCGCCGGTCCACAGGTGCGGTGTGACTCCCCGCTCCGCGTCGAACTCGGCGTCCAGTTCGTCCCGTACGGAGGTGTCCTCCTGCGGTGCCACCGGCTGAGCGTGTCCCGGGGAGACTCCGCCCAGCTCGTCCGGGTCGGTGAGCAGCCGCCGGTACAGCGGGGACCGCTGCTGGAGCTCTTCGTGGGTGCCGAGGGCGGCGAGGCGCCCGTCGTCGAGCACGGCGATGCGGTCGGCGAGGTTGAGCGTGGAGCGCCGGTGCGCGATCAGGAGGGTGGTGCGGCCCTCCATGACCCCCTTGAGGGCCTCGTGGATCTCGTGCTCGACACGGGCGTCCACGGCGGAGGTGGCGTCGTCGAGGACGAGCAGCCGCGGGTCGGTGAGGATCGCGCGGGCGAGCGCGACGCGCTGCCGCTGGCCGCCGGAGAGCGTGAGGCCGTGCTCGCCGACCTTGGTGTCGTAGCCGTTCGGCAGCTCGGCGATGAACCGGTCGGCCTGGGCGGCGCGGGCGGCGGCCTCGATCTCCTCCTGGGTCGCCTCCGGGCGGCCGTACGCGATGTTGGCGCGCACGGTGTCGGAGAAGAGGAAGGAGTCCTCGGGGACGAGCCCGATCGCGGCGCGCAGCGACTCCTGCGTCAACTCGCGCACATCGTGGCCGCCGACGAGGACGGCACCGTGTGTGACGTCGTAGAAGCGCGGGAGGAGGAGGGAGACCGTGGACTTCCCGGAGCCGGAGGAGCCGACGACGGCGAGGGTCTCGCCCGGCCGGATCTCGAACGACAGCCCGTCCAGTACCGGCCGCCCCTCCTCGTATCCGAACGACACGTCGTCGAACTCGACCGTCGCGGGCGCGTCGGCGGGCAGGGTCTTCGTCCCGTCCTGGATCGACGGCTCGGTGTCGATGAGTTCGAGCACGCGCTCGGCACCGGCGCGGGCCTGCTGCCCGACGGTGAGGACGACGGCGAGCATGCGCACGGGCCCGACGAGCTGGGCGAGGTAGGAGGAGAACGCGACGAACGTACCGAGCGTGATCTGCCCGCGCACGGCGAGCCAGCCGCCCAGTGCGAGCATCGCGACCTGGCCGAGGGCGGGGACGGCCTGGAGCGCCGGGGTGTACTTGGCGTTGAGCCGGATGGTCCGCAGCCGCCCGGCGAAGAGCCGCCGCCCGACCTCCCTGAGCTTGCCGGTCTCCTGCTCCTCCTGCCCGAAGCCCTTCACCACGCGAACGCCGCTGACGGCGCCGTCGACGACTCCCGCGACGGCGGCGGCCTGGGCCTGCGCGTACCAGGTGGCGGGGTGCAGTTTGGAGCGGCTGCGCTTGGCGACGAACCAGAGGGCGGGGGCGACGGCGAGCGCGACCAGGGTGAGCGGCAGGGACAGCCAGGCCATGATCGCGAGGGAGATCAGGAAGAGCAGGATGTTGCCGATGGTCATCGGCAGCATGAAGAGCAGGCCCTGGATCAGCTGGAGGTCACTCGTCGCCCGCCCGACGACCTGCCCGGTGGACAGCTCGTCCTGGCGCCTGCCGTCGAGCCGGGTGATCGTCTCGTACATCTCCGTACGGAGATCGTGCTGGACGTCGAGGGCGAGGCGGCCGCCGTAGTAGCGGCGGATGTAGGTGAGGACGTAGACGAGGACGGCGGCGCCGATCAGCGCGCCGGCCCAGGGGGCCATGCCCCTGGTGTGATTCCCCACCACGTCGTCGATGATCACTTTGGTGATCAGCGGGACCAGCGCCATGACGGCCATGCCGGCCAGCGAGGAGCCGAGCGCGAGGACGACGTCCTTCGGGTACCGCCACGCGTACCCGGCCAGTCGCCGTGCCCAGCCGGCTCCCTGTTCCCGCCGCGCCCGGCCCCGCATTTCCCCCTGCTGCGCTGCCACGCCGTGCCTTCCGTAGATCTCACTCCGCCGGAAAGCACAAACGCCGAATGAAGCGGATTTCATCCCTCCGCAATATTCGTCTCCTACGGCAGCCGGACCCGCAGGGAGTGGAAGCGGGTGATCTGAACCGGGTTCTGGTTGTCGTCGCTGACCAGGAGCAGGGTCGGACGGCCGTGCGCCCGGCCGGTGACCGCGAGGCCCTCGATGTTGTCGAGGAGCGGGTTGGGCTGCGGCTGTCGACGGCATCAACCCGCAGCGAGGACCGGTCGGAGAGCGCGGCCACGCCGCCGTCGCGGTCCACGGCGAGCGCGGAGAGATCCGTGAAGCGTCAGCCGCCCGACGGCACCGCCGGGAACGCCTCCTGCGGGGTGGCCGTCGGCGTGTACCGCTGGACGGTGGCGCTGCTCGTGGTGGTCGTCGGCACCAAGTCCTTGTGGATGACCTTGGCCACGTTCTGGATGGTGGTGACGCCGTAGCTCATGGTGCTGTTGCCGTGCGTGAGCACCGTGATCATGTAGTCGTGACCGGCCCCGTTGAAGGTGCCGACGCTGTGCACGCGCCAGCCGTGCGTGGAGCGCTGCAGCCAGCCGTTCTTGACGTGCACGGACACGGACGAAGGCGCCCCGGCCGGGGTACCCCAGCGCTGCGAGGAGATGACCTGGCCCATCAGCTTGAGGATGTACGCGCGGGAGTTGTCGCTCAGCACCGTGTTCTTGGCGGTGATGAGCTTGAGCAGCTTCTGCTCGTCGGTCACGGTGATCTGAGTCAGGCCCCAGTAGCCGTTCGCGCCCGGCACGGTCTGGGTCATGCCGGCCGCGGCCAGAAAGCCCTTGATCTTCGTCATGCCCAGCTGCTTCCACAGGGCGGTGGTCGCGTTGTTGTCCGACTGGGTGATCATGGCCTTGGTGAGGGAGACCTCACGGTCGGTCAGATAGCGGTTGTGCTTCTTCGCGTCCCACAGCAGCGTGGCGAGAACGGTCACCTTCACCACACTGGCGGAGTCGAAGGCGGTGCTGCTTCGCAGGGTGCACGTCGTCTTGGTGGTGCGATCGTAGAGGCCGACCGCGACCGTGCCGGTGCGGTTCGCGAGCGCCGCGGTGATGTCGTTCTGCAGCTTGGCGGCCAGGCCCGCCTGGGCCGACGTACAACTGACTGTCGGTGTCGTCGCAGCGGCGGCGGGTGCCGCGGCCGCCACGAACGGCACGATCACTCCGGCTCCGAGGCTCGCTGCGAGCACACGGGTACCCCGGGACATCCGGTGAGTCATGGAGGCTTCCCATCCCCTTGAACCGATACGAATGCGCCACGGGCGCACTCGCCTCCCTTGACTCATAGGGGCGGCCGAAAGTTGTACGTACGTTCCCAGGGCGCAAGTTCGGACCGCTGCGACCTGCCGGGGTGGGGGCCACCGGGTCGGGGGTCACCGGTGCGGGCGCTCTCTTACCCGCATCTCATCCACGCACAGCTCACCCCCAGGCAGAGCACAGCCCGTGCCCATCGGGCGTATGCAAGGTGCACTGGTGACATCTGCCACCGACCCACTGTCCCCGGCCTCCGGCCGCCCCGTGGCCCCCGGCGTACCGGCCTCCGCGCCGCCCCAGGGGCCGTCCCCCGCACCCACCGCACCCCGCTGGTCGCTCCCCGCGCTGATCGCGATCATGGTGCTGGCCGGAGTCCTGTACTCCTGGAACCTCTCCTCCTCCAGCCTGAACAGCTTCTACAGCGCGGCCGTGCTCAGCGGTACGCACAGCTGGAAGGCGTGGTTCTTCGGCTCGCTCGACGCGGGCAACTTCATGACCGTCGACAAGCCACCGCTGGTCCTCATGGTCATGGGCCTGTCCTGCCGGGTGTTCGGCTACGGCACCTGGCAGATGACGCTGCCGCTGATCGGGGCCTCGCTCGGCACGATCTGGATCCTGCACTCCTCGGTGAAGCGGGTGTTCGGACACGCCGCCGCGGCGACCGCCGCGCTCGTGCTCGCGCTCACCCCGATCACCGTCGCCATCAACCGCGACAACAACCCCGACTCGCTGCTGGTCCTGCTGATGGTCGGCGGTGCGGCGCTCGCGCTGCGCGCCGTGCGCAACGACAGGCTGCTGCCGCTGATCGGTTCGGCGGTCTGCTTCGGACTCGCCTTCAACACCAAGATGCTCCAGGGCTACATCGCCCTGCCCGCCGTCTTCGCCGTGTACCTGTACGCGTCCCGGCTCGGCCTGGTGAAGCGGATCGTGCACCTGCTGCTCGCGGGCGTCGCCCTGGCCGTCTCCAGCTTCTGGTGGGCGGCGGCCGTGTCGCTGGTGCCCGCGTCCGAGCGGCCGTACATCGGCGGCTCGACGGACGGCACCGCCTGGAACCTGATCATGGGCTACAACGGCCTGGGCCGGGTCTTCGGCGGCGAGGGCAACGGCGGAGGCGGTGGCGGCGGGGGCTTCTCCGGGACCGCCGGCCTCGGCCGGATGTTCAACGACATCCTGGGCGGCCAGATTTCGTGGCTGCTGCCCTTCGCGGGCATCGCGCTCGTGGGCGGTCTGGTGCTGTGCGGGCGCGCGCCTCGCACCGACCCGACGCGCGCCGCGCTGGTGCTCTGGGGCGGCTGGACCGTACTGCACTACCTGACCTTCGCCATGGCCGAGGGCACCATGCACCCGTACTACACGACCGCCCTCGCGCCCGGTGTCGCGGCGCTGTGCGGAGGCGGCGGCGTCCTGCTGCTGCGCGCCTTCCGCGCCGACCGGCGGTGGGTGTGGGTGCTGCCCGTCGCCCTGGGCGCCACCGGCATCTGGTCGGTCGTGCTGCTGCGCCGGGCCTCCGGCTGGAACACCTGGCTGTGGCCGGCCGTCGCGGTGGTCATGGCGCTCGCGATCACCGGCCTGCTGGTCTTCCGCTCCGGCCGACGCGTCCAGTTGTTCGCGGCCTCCGTGGCCGCCACGGTCGTCGCGTCCGTCGCCGGTCCGGCCGCGTACGCCGCTTCGGTGCCCTCCGGCACGGGCGGCGGCATGGGCGGCACCAACCCGACGGCCGGCCCGACGACGGGCAGCGGCATGGGTGGTCCCGGCGGCGGCCGGGGCGGCTTCGGCGGAGGGAACGGCGGTCCGGGCGGCGGTGAGATGCCGGGCGGTACCCAACAGGGCGGCGAGAACGGCCAGATGGGCACGCCGCCGAGCGGTGCCCCCGGCGGCGGTATGCCCGGGGGCACTCAGCAGGGCGGCGGTGAGCTGCCCGGCGGCGGCGAGAACGGTGCCTTCCCCGGCGGCGGGCAGAGTGGCGGCGAGACGGGGACGCCCCCGAACGGCACCGGCGGAACCAACGGCACCACCGGCACCACCGGCCGCCCCGGCGGCATGGGCGGCGCAGGCATGGGCGGCGGCGCGAACAGCGAGCTGATCACGTACCTGAAGAAGCACCGGGACGGCGCCAAGTGGCTGCTCGCGGTGTCCGGTTCGCAGAGTGCCGCGCAGCTGATCGTGAGCAGCGGGCAGCCCGTGATCTCCATGTGGGGCTGGACCGGCACGGACAAGGCGATGACGCTCGCCAAGCTCAAGGAGCTGGTGAAGAAGGGCGAGTTGCACTACCTCCAGCTCGGCGGCGGCATGGGCGGCGGTGGCATGGGCCAGGGCGGCTCGGACAGCGTCAGCTCCGAGGTCACGGTCTGGGTGCAGAAGCACGGCACGGCGGTGAAGGAGAGCGCGTACAGCAACAGCGCGACCTCCTCGACCGGCTCGGGCTCAACCTCCGGCTCGGGCTCAACCTCCGGCTCCGGCTCAACCTCCGGCTCCGGCTCCAACGCGCAGACGCAGAACGGCCAGTCGTCGCCGCTCTACCGCCTGGACCCGTCGGACCTCGGCTGAGGCGGCTCGACTGAGGCGGTTCGACTCAGACAGTTCGATCCAGGTGGGCCGAACGCCCGTGCACCCTGCGGCCCCCCACCGAGCTCCCCTCGGCCGGGGGCCGCAGTCGTATGCCAAATCGCCTGCACAACACGCGACTTGCCGGATTCCGACACACAAC
Organism: Streptomyces sp. NPDC050564; assembly: GCF_044457265.1. Taxonomy (NCBI): domain Bacteria; kingdom Bacillati; phylum Actinomycetota; class Actinomycetes; order Kitasatosporales; family Streptomycetaceae; genus Streptomyces; species Streptomyces sp. NPDC050564. The sequence goes on from NZ_JBITGS010000001.1 coordinate 757,052, forward strand.
CGACCCCTGCCGTTCACTCACCGAAACACATGTTCATGTCACGCTCCGGTTGGCCGCTCATTCAACCCGCGTAGAACGGACGCCCCCACATGCCCGCCACGCACATACGCCGCTGGAAGACGCTGGCGCTGACCACCTCCGCCGTGCTCATCGGCCTCACCGTGCCGACGGTGACCGCCACTCCGGCGAGCGCCACGACGACCGCGTACGACAGCACGTACTACAAGAACGCGGTCGGCAAGACCGGCACGAGCCTCAAGTCCTCGCTGCACACCATCATCAGCAGTCAGTCGAAGCTCTCGTACTCGGGACTCTGGGACGCCCTGAAGGTCACGGACCAGGACCCCAACAACAGCGGCAACGTGATCCTGCTGTACTCCGGCCTCTCCCGCAGCAAGACCCTCAACGGCGGCGACGTCGGCGACTGGAACCGCGAGCACGTGTGGGCGATCTCGCACGGCGACCTCACCACCTCGACCGGCCCCGGCACCGACCTCCACCACATCCGCCCCGAGGACGTGCAGGTCAACGGCGTCCGAGGCAACAAGGACTTCGACGAGGGCGGCAGCACCTTCACCAACGCCGGCGGCAGCCTCACCGACTCCGACTCCTTCGAGCCGCGCGACGCGGTCAAGGGCGACGTGGCCCGCATGATCCTCTACATGGCGGTCCGCTACGAGGGCGGCGACGGCTTCGCCGACCTGGAGCCCGACGACAAGGTCGCCAACGGCAGCACGCCCTACATCGGCAAGCTGTCCGTGCTGAAGAAGTGGAACGACGAGGACCCGCCGGACAGCTTCGAGGAGCACCGCAACCAGGTCATCTACGACACCTACCAGCACAACCGCAACCCGTTCATCGACCACCCGGAGTGGGTGGAGGCGATCTGGTAGACCGCCACCACCACCGGCGGCCGGGCGTCAGCCCAGGTGGGTCGGGGCGAACATCCGCAGTACGGCCGGGAGCAGTACCACCGAGGGGCCGGGGCTTGCCAGGGCCTTGCCCAGGTCCTCCTCCAGGGTCTCGGGGGTCGTGCGGACCCCCGGGACGCCGAACGACTCCGCGAGGGCGACGTAATCCGGGCGGGCCAGCTCCGTCGCCGTCGCCTGGCCGAAGGTGTCGGTCATGTACTCGCGCAGGATGCCGTAGCCGCCGTCGTCGACGATCAGCCAGGTGACGTTCAGGTCGTACTGCCTCGCCGTCGCCAGCTCGGCGATCGAGTACAGCGCGCCGCCGTCGCCGGAGACCGCGAGGACCGGGCGGGTGGGGTCGGCGGCGGCCGCCCCGAGCGCGGCCGGGAAGCCGTACCCGAGGCCGCCCGCGCCCTGGGCGGAGTGCATGGTGTTCGCGTCGCGCGCGTCGAAGGCCGACCATGCCCAGTAGGCCAGGATCGTCATGTCCCAGAAGGACGGCGAGTCGTCCGGGAGGGCCCGGCGGACCGACGCCAACACGTCCTGTTCCAGGGTGAGTTCCTGGGAGGCGATGCGCTCGGTGACATTCTCCAGCACCGTGCGTACGCGGTCCGCCGCCGTCGGGTCGGTGCGCTCCTCGACCGTCTCCAGCAGTGCCGACAGCGCGAGGCGGGCGTCCGCGTGGATGCCCAGCGCCGGGTGGTTGGACTCCAGCTTGCCGAGGTCGGCCTCGATCTGGACGACCCGGCCGCGGGGCTTGAACGTGTGGTAGTTCGAGGAGAGTTCGCCGAGGCCCGAGCCCACCACGAGGAGGACGTCCGCGTCCTCCAGGAAGTCCGTGGTGTGGCGGTCCTCCAGCCAGGACTGGAGGGAGAGCGGGTGGTTCCAGGGGAAGGCGCCCTTGCCGCCGAAGGTGGTGACGACGGGGGCGTTCAGCTTTTCGGCGAGCTGAAGGAGCTTTCCGGACGCGTCCGCGCGGACGACACCGCCGCCCGCGATGATCGCGGGACGGACGGCGTGTGAGAGCAAGTCGGCGGCGACCGCGGTCAGTTCGGGGCGCGGGAGCACGTCCTCCGGGGTGGCGTCCATCGCCGTCACCACCGGCAGGTGGGTCTCGGCAAGGAGGACGTCCTGCGGGATCTCCACCCACACCGGGCCGTGCGGGGCGGTCAGCGCCGACTCCCAGGCGGCCGCGATCGCCGACGGGATCTGCGACTGCGTACGCACCGTGTGGACCGACTTCACCACGCCCCGGAACGACGCCTGCTGGTCGGGGAGTTCGTGCAGATAGCCGTGGCGGCCGCCGCCGAGCCCCGCGGTGGGGATCTGGCTGCTGATCGCGAGGACGGGCGCGGACGCCGCCGCCGCTTCCTGCAGCGCGGCCAGCGAGGTCAGTGCCCCGGGGCCGGTGGAGAGCAGCAGCGGGGCCGCCTCACCGGTGATCCGGCCGTACGCGTCCGCCGCGAACCCGGCGTTGTTCTCGACGCGCAGGCCGATGTACTGCAGCGAGGACCGGCGCAGCGCGTCGAACATGCCCAGCGCGTGCTGGCCGGGCAGGCCGAAGACGGTCGTCGCGCCGAGACCGGTGAGGGTCTCCACGACCAGGTCTCCGCCGTTGCGGCCGGTGGGAGGGTTCAGCGCGGCCTCCGTCTGCGCCGCCGTGGGACGGAGTACCAGGTCGTGGTCGTGAGTCACTTCGAGCGAGCCTCAGCAATCTGACGGGACATGATCGTGGTCAGTTCGTACGCCGTGTGGGAGGCGGCGACGGCGGTGATCTCGGCGTGGTCGTACGCGGGGGCGACCTCGACGACATCGGCCGAGACCAGGTTGCAGGACGCCAGCCCGCGCAGGATCTCCAGCAGTTCGCGGGAGGTCATGCCGCCCGCCTCGGGCGTGCCGGTGCCGGGCGCGTGCGCCGGGTCGAGGCAGTCGATGTCGATGGAGATGTAGAGCGGACGGTCGCCGATGCGCTGGCGCAGCTGGTCGGCGACCTCGTCGGCGCCGCGGCGGTAGATGTCCGCGGAGGTGACGATGCCGAAGCCCATCTTCTCGTCGTCGGTGAGGTCCTGCTTGCCGTAGAGCGGGCCGCGGGTGCCGACGTGCGAGAGGGCCGAGGTGTCGAGGATGCCCTCCTCGACGGCGCGGCGGAACGGGGTGCCGTGCGTGTACTCGGCGCCGAAGTACGTGTCCCAGGTGTCGAGGTGCGCGTCGAAGTGGAGCAGCGCGACCGGGCCGTGCTTCTTGGCGACGGAGCGGAGCAGCGGCAGGGCGATGGTGTGGTCGCCGCCGAGGGTCATCAGACGGGCGCCGGTGCCGAGCAGCTCGTCGGCCGCCGCCTCCACCGTCTCCACGGCCTCGTTGATGTTGAACGGGTTCGCCGCGATGTCACCGGCGTCCGCGACCTGCGCGAGGGCGAAGGGGGAGGCGTCCTGCGCCGGGTTGTAGGGGCGCAGCAGCCGGGACGCCTCGCGGATCGCGTTGCCGCCGAAGCGGGCGCCCGGCCGGTACGAGACGCCGGAGTCGAACGGCACTCCGACCACGGCGACGTCGGCGGTGCCGACCTCGTCGAGGCGCGGCAGCCGGGCGAAGGTCGCGGGGCCCGCGTACCGCGGGATGCGGGACGAGTCGACGGGCCCGCGGGGCGTCTCGTTGCTGCTCATGATGAATTGCCTTCCTTCTTACGCGTCATCGCGTATGTACAGCTATGCACACCAATGTGCTACTAGGACGACTCTACTGGTGGGCCGGGACCGGTTCGGGCAAGGGTTCGGGGGTGCGACCCGCGAGGCGCTCGCGCCAGGCGGCCAGTACGGCTGCCTCGGTCGGCTTGGTGGACAGCGACACCACCACGTAGGCGGCGAGCGAGGACAACAGCCCGTAGTAGACCGGCTCGTTCGCCAGGATGCCGTACGTCGCCATCAGGCCGATGACCGCGAGGCCGCCGACGACGACGGAGGCGAGCGCGCCGGCCGCCGTGCCGCGCTTCCACAGCAGTCCACCGAGGATCGGCACGAGCAGTCCGCCGACGAGCAGGTTGTACGCGACGGTCAGCGCCTCGACGACGTTGTTGAGCGCGATCGCCGTACAGATCACCGCGACACCCATGATCAGGATGAAGACGCGGTTGCCCTTGACCTCGTCGTGCTCCTCACCGTCGCGCTTCACCACCCCGCGCAGCTTCGCCCAGATGTCGTTGTTGGCGACGGTGGCGCAGGCGATGAGGGCACCGGAGGAGGTGGACATGACGGCCGCGAGCGCCGCGGCGAGCACCAGCCCTCGTACACCGACCGGAAGTTCGTCCTTGACGATGGTGGCGAAGGCGGTGTCGGTGTTGGGCAGCGTCGGGTACATCACCTTGGCCGCCGTACCGATGACGGCGCCGGCGAGCGCGTACACCAGGCAGTAGGTACCCGCCACGGTGCCGCCCCACTTGGCCGTCTTGTCGCTGCGGGCGGTGAAGACGCGCTGCCAGATGTCCTGGCCGATCAGCATGCCGAACGTGTAGATCAGCACGTACGTGAAGATCGTCTCGCCGCCGATGCCCAGCGGGTCGAAGTACTCGGTGGGCAGCTTGGCCTTCATCTCGCTGAACCCGCCGGCCTTGATGACGGCGATGGGGAGCAGGAGCAGCAGCACACCCACGGTCTTGACGACGAACTGCACCATGTCGGTGAGGGTGATCGACCACATGCCGCCGAGCGTCGAGTACGCGACGACGATCGAGCCGCCGAGGATGATCGCGAGCGTCCGGTTCATGTCGAAGAGGACGTCGAAGATCGTGGCGTACGCGATGGTCGAGGTGACCGCGAGCATGAGGGTGTATGCCCACATGACGACGCCGGAGATGACACCGGCCCGGCCGCCGTAGCGCAGGTCCAGCATCTCGGAGACGGTGTAGACCTTCAGACGGGCGATACGGGCGGAGAAGAACACGGAGAGGGCGAGGAGCCCGAGGCCGATGGTGAACACCATCCAGGCGCCCGAGAGCCCGTACTGGTACCCCAGCCCGACGCCGCCGATGGTGGACGCGCCACCGAGGACGATGGCGGCCATGGTCCCGGAGTACATGGCGGGGCCGAGCCGCCGGCCCGCCACGAGGAACTCACTCTTGGACTTGGCGCGGCGCATGCCCCACCAGCCCATGGCCAGCATGCCGGCCAGATAGACGACGATCACTGTGTAGTCGACGGCCATGTGGGGCCCTCCTTCGCGCACTCTCGGTGGCGTGTCGTGCAGATGAAACCGGGGACGCGGCCGGGAGCGATGTCCGGCCGGGAGACCGGCAGCGGATCGCGGGGACATACGCCCGTACCCGCGGCTGCCGACGTCACTGACCCTAGGTGGCCGGAAAGCGACTCTGAAGTGTACGTTTCATCCACTGTCGCTGAACCGGATGGAGGGAACGTCCACCATGCCGGACACATCCAACCCGTCCGCCCCACCTGTCCCACCGACCCCACCGGTCCCGCTTTCCGCTCTCCTGGCACGGGAGGACCTGGGCCTGCGCCAGATCGCGGGCCCGTCGGACCCGCATACCGTCATCCACTGGGCGCACACGTCGGAGATGGCCGACCCGTACCCGTATCTGCTGGGCGGCGAGCTGCTCCTGACCGCCGGGGTCCACATCCCCGACGCGGCGGGCTCGGGCACGTACTTCGACGACTACGTGTCCCGCATCGTCGCGGCGGGCGGCGCGGCACTCGGCTTCGGCCTGGCCCCGGTCCACGACACGGTTCCGAGGGCACTGGTCGCGGCCTGCGACGCGCACGGCCTCCCTCTCCTGGAGGTCCCGCCCCAGACCACCTTCTCCGGCGTGGCCCGTGCCGTCTGGCAGCTCATGGCCCAGGCCCGCCTGGCGGAACTGCGCCGCGTCACGGAGGCCCAGCAGAGCCTGGCGGCGGCCGCGGCCCGCCCGGACCCGGTACCGGCGGTGCTGCGGCAGCTGGCCCAGCGGGTGGGGGGCCGGACGGTGCTGTACGGGCCGGACGGGGTCGAGCTGGCCCGGGCCGGGAGGGTGGCCGAGGCGGCCCCGCCCGGGGGTACCCCCGTGGCACGGGCCCTCGCCGAGCTGGCCGCCGTCGTGCGACCCGGGGAGGGGAGAACCGCTCCCTCCTCGGCCACCGACACCGTCGGCGGTGTCCATCTCTCCGCCTACGCCCTTGGGGCCGGGCAGGGCTTCGTGCTCGGGGTCGGGGCTCCGCACCGGGAACCCGGCGACCACACCATCGCCTCCGTGGCATCGGTCCTGCTCTCGCTGCTCACCGGAGAGCACCAGAGCGGGAGCGGGGCGGCACGACTCGCGGCCCTCGTGCGCGTACTGCTGGGCGCCTCCCCCGAGGACGTGGCGCCGCTCCTCGGCGGCGAACGATGGGTCGTCGTGCACGCGCGCCCCGCCGGGGACGGCCCCGCACCGGACGCCGTCGCCGCGTCCGCGCTGGGGGCGGCGCTGGGTTCCGCGCTGGTCGACGCGGGCGGCGACGTCGTACGGGTCCTCGTGCCCGGCGACCGTGAGCCCACCGCGCAGGCGGGCTGGACGTGCGGGGTCAGCGCGCCGGTCGGCCCGCACGAGTGGGCGGCCGCCGACACCCAGGCGGCCCGCGCCCTGGCCCGGGCCCGCGCGACCCGGGCACCGCTGGTCCGCCACGGCGAGCGCCCCGCCCTCGCGGACCTCGTCCCCCCGGCCGACGCCGAGACCCACGCCCGCACCCTCCTCGCCCCCATCGCCGCCACCCCCGCCCTCACCGAAACCCTCCGCACCTGGCTCTCCCTGCACGGCAGTTGGGACCGCACAGCCGTGGCCCTCTCCGTCCACCGCAACACCGTCCGCCAACGCATCGCACGGTGCGGCGCGTTGCTGGGGGCGGACCTCGACGACCCCGATGTACGGATGGAGTTGTGGTTTGCGTTGCGGGAGGGGTGATGGGGGCGCGGGGCGCCGGGGGCGCGGGGCGCCGGGGGCGCGGGGGGCCAGCGGGCGAGAGCGCCGGCTCGGGAGCGACGAGGCCATGAAGCCACGAGGCCACGAGGCCACGAGGCCACGAGGCCAGCTTTCCAAGTGACCGAGTCGGGCGGGTGGGTGGGAAGCACCGCCGCGGAGCGGCGGGGAGCATCCGCGGCAGGCGGCAGTGACAAGGCACCCGTGCCCAGAGGGAGGCACCGCCGCGGAGCGGCGGGGAGCATCCGCGGCAGGCGGCGGCGACAAGACACCCCGCGTCCACCCAGCGCCGTACCACCGAGTGACCCGTGTCCCACGGTTCAGGACACCCGCCCGAGGAAGGGAGCGCACCGGCACAATGGGGGGCATGCCGATACCCGGGACTCCCAGCCGCGCCGAGCTCGTCGAACACCTCGTAACGACCCGTATCGCGGGCGACGTAGCCACGCCCCGCGAGAACAACCTCTCCCACTACCGCAAGCTCGCGAACGGCGACCGTAATTTCTGGCTCGGCCTGGAGCTCGGCGACCGCTGGACCGACGAGCAGGACGTCCTCGCGGTGATGGCGGAGCGATGCGGCGTGAGCGACGACCCGGAGTACCGGTACGGGCAGGACACCATCGACCCGGAGCTGACGGTGGACGCCCTGGAGCGTGCCGCGGCCCGGCTGCGCAAGGCGGCGGACGGCGAGCAGCGGGTGCTGTTCGCCACCGGCCACCCCGGCGGCCTCCTCGACGTGCACCGCGCCACCGCCGCCGCCCTGCGCACCGCCGGCTGCGAGATCGTCGTCATCCCGGACGGGCTGCAGACGGACGAGGGGTACGTCTTCCAGTTCGCGGACGTCGCGGTCCTGGAACACGGCGCCACACTGTGGCACACCCACTCGGGTGAGCCGATGCGCGCGATCCTCACCGGCCTGGAGCGGGAGGGCCGCCCGCTGCCCGACCTGGTCGTTGCCGACCACGGCTGGGCGGGCTGCGCCGGCCAACTCGGCCTCGACTCCATCGGCTACGCCGACTGCAACGACCCCGCCCTGTTCCTCGCCGAGGCGGAAGGCACCGTCCAGGTGACGATCCCCCTGGACGACCACGTCAAGAGCCCCCGGTTCTACGACCCGATGACGGCGTACCTGCTCGCGGCAGCGGGACTCGCGTAAGTCCCGCAAGCTCCGCCCAAGTCCCGACAGGCCACGTCCAGTTCCCGTCCAAGTCCTTACTGGTGCCCCGGCAGGCAACGTTTGCCCGTCAAGGAGCGTCGTCGGGTGCGTGCTCCGGGGGTCCCCCCGGCCGAAGGCTGGGGGAGTGCCGGCCGGAAGTCCTCGTACTGGATGTACTTGGGCTTTCGGCCGGTGCGGCGAGTGGGGGCACCTCCCCCGCCCTTAAGGCAGTGGGGGAGCGTGCCGGGCGTCGCGACGGGGCGAACGTTGCCTGCCGGGGCACTAGAGCCCGGCGATCGACACCGGGGCACGTTCCACGCGGGCGAGCCCCCGGATCACGTCCACCGCCCCGTGCCGGCGCACCGCCAGCCGGGCGAGCAGCTCGACCACGGGCGCGGTCACGCGCTCGGGGAACTCCGGGGTCGGCAGACCCACGCTGCACGCCAAGTCATCGGCGTGGACGACCAGTTCCATCAGCCGGGTGAGAAGGAAGTCGTCGAGGTCGAGGGACCAGTCGCCCCAAGACCGCATCCGGATGGGGCGTCCCACGGGCACCCCAGGCAGTTCGGTCCCCAGTCGCGCGACCGCTTCCCGCACGCGCGCCACGAGCGCCTCGGGCCCGTCCTCCGCCGTGGCCTCCCCGCCGCGCCGGATACGGATGTTGACCGCGCCGTCGACTCCGGCGTCCAGCCAGGTCACCCTCTCCAGGTAGTACTCCCGCAGGGACACCACCGGCTCCGTCGGCACCGGCTCCGCCAGCAGCTCCGGCAGGGCGAGCTCCTGCCAGGCGACATGCCCCGCCAGTCCCCCGACGCTGAAGTCCCGCAGCGCGCTGGGCTTCTCCCAGGCGGCGGCGACGGCGGACTCCGCCAGCAGCACGGCGACAGTCTCGGCGGCCTCCAGGAAGGCCTCCCGGATCCGCCCGCCACGCCAGTTCCACGCACCACCGTCCACGCCCGCGCCCGCACCACCGTCCACGTCCACGCCCGCGCCCGCGCCCACATCAGTCATGCCGCCCCCTCGCCCCGGTTCCGTACACGTCAGTACCCGTCATCCTGCCGCCCACCAAGCCCCGTTCACAGATCCAGTCCCCCACAACTGGACCACTCACGGCCAGGGATTGAGCCCCTTCTCGCGGCGCTGGGAGTAACCCGGCGTCGGATCCAGATACACCGGCTACCCCGGGAAACGCCTCCCGCAGCCGCTGGCTTGTTCTCAGGCCCACTCGATCTGGGCTGCGGTCGAGCCGTCCCGGAGCGGTGCGGAGCACCGCGGTGGCGTCCGGCGCGGAGCGTCGGGAGAGCATGGCATGTGATCAAGAAGACGTGCGACGCGTACGCGGTGCTGAAGGCGAACCTGAAGGCGGGGAACCTGGGCAAGCCGGGTTCCAAGCGCCATCAAAAGGCCATCGAGAAGCCGCTCGCCTTCCGGCCGGAGGGCGCGCAGCCGTACGACGACCGGATGCTGTCCTGGCAGATCGGCGAGCGACGGGTGTCGATCTGGACGGTGTAGGGCCAGTTCAAGGACGTGGCGTTCACCGCGTCCCCCGAGCAGCTGGAAGCCCTGGCGCTGTACCGCAGAGGCGAGTCCGACCTTGTCTGCCGAGACGGCATGTGGTTCCTGAATGCCACCTGCGAGGTGCCCGAAGCACCGCTGAATACCGACCCGGTGGACTTCCTCGGCATCGACCTGGGCATCGTGAACATCGCCACCACCAGTGACGGCGAGATCATGGCCGGGCGCGAGCTCAACCGTGTCCGGCTACGGGAGCGGAAGCTCCGTACCAAGCTGCAGCAGAAGAACACCCCATCCGCCAAGCGGCGGCTGAAGAAGCGCCGCCGCAAGGAGGCACGGCGTGCAAGAGATATCAACCACAAGATCGCGAAACATGTGGTGGCCGAGGCAGAACGCACCGGTCGCGGGATTGCCCTGTCGCGAGGTCGGCGAGCGGAACCACGCGGACCGGAACGGCTCCCGCAACATCCGCGACCGCGCGTGGCAGTTGTGGCGACGCGGGGTCCCGTCAACGGCCCCTGCCCCACCCCGACGACCGTCGGGTGGGGCTGGACGCAAACGCAGCATCACCGCCAGTGATGCCCGTTGTGCAAGCCCGGCGCTTTAGGCCAGGTAGTTGACCCATGCCTCAGTTTTACCTGGGGATCCGGACCACGCCCTCCTGGATCACCGAAATGGCCAGCCTGCCGTCCTGCGTGTAGATGCGGGCCTGGCCGAGTCCGCGTCCGCCCGACGCGGACGGCGACTCCTGGTCGTACAGCAGCCATTCGTCGGCGCGGAACGGACGGTGGAACCACATGGCGTGGTCCAGCGAGGCCCCGACGACATCGCCGGTCACCCAGCCGCCGCGCCCGTGCGCGAGCAGGATGGAGTCCAGCAGCGTCATGTCGGAGACGTACGTGGCGAGCACGACATGCAGGAGCGGGTCGTCGGCCAGCTTGCCGTTGGTGCGGAACCACACCTGGGAGCGCGGCTCGCGCACCTCGCCGACGGTGCCGTACGGCGGCGCGTCGACGTAGCGCAGGTCGACGGACTCGCGGGCCTCCAGCAGACGCTCCGCGACGACCGGGTCCGAGAAGACGTCGGCGTACCGCGGCAGCAGTTCGGCAGCCGTGGGCAGCGTCTCCGGGTCGGGTGCGGGCGGCATCTCGGCCTGGTGCTCCATTCCCTCCTCATACGTCTGGAACGACGCGGAGAGATGGAAGATCGGCTGTCCGTGCTGGACCGCGACCACCCGGCGTGTGGTGAAGGAACGGCCGTCGCGGATGCGGTCCACCGAGTACACGATGGGCGCGCCGGGGTCCCCCGCACGCAGGAAGTACGCGTGCAGGGAGTGTGCCAACCGGTCCTCGGGGACTGTGCGCCCCGCGGCGACCAGTGCCTGCGCCGCCACCTGTCCCCCGAAGACGCGGGGGACGACGGCGGAGCGGGACTGGCCGCGGAAAATGTCCTGCTCGATCCGCTCCAGGTCGAGCAGATCGAGCAGTGACTGAAGTGCCTGACTCATGACGTCAGTTGTATCGTGAACTTTTTTCGCGGACCTTACAGGCCCATGTCCTTGGCGATGATCGTCTTCATGATCTCGCTGGTGCCGCCGTAGATGCGGTTGACGCGGTTGTCCGCGTACAGGCGGGCGATCGGGTACTCGTTCATGAAGCCGTAGCCGCCGTGCAGCTGGAGGCAGCGGTCGATGACGCGGTGCGCGACCTCGGTGCAGAACAGCTTGGCGCTGGCGGCCTCGGCCGGGGTGAGCTCGCCCGCGTCGAGGGCCTCCAGGGCGCGGTCGGCGACCGCCTCGGCGGCGTCCACCTCGGCCTGGCAGGCGGCCAGCTCGAACTTGGTGTTCTGGAAGGAGGCGACGGTCTTGCCGAAGACGGTGCGCTCCTGGACGTACTCCTTGGCGAACCGGACGGCGGCCTTGGCCTGCGCGTAGGCACCGAAGGCGATGCCCCAGCGCTCGGAGGCCAGGTTGTGGCCGAGGTAGTAGAAGCCCTTGTTCTCCTCGCCGAGGAGGTCCTCGACCGGAACCTTGACGTCGACGAACGCCAGCTCGGCGGTGTCGGAGGTCTTCAGTCCGAGCTTGTCGAGCTTGCGGCCGATGGAGTAGCCCTCGGCCTTGGTGTCCACGGCGAACAGCGAGATGCCGAAGCGGCGGTCCTCGGCCGTGGGCGCGGAGGTGCGGGCGCAGACGATGACGCGGTCGGCGTGGACGCCGCCGGTGATGAAGGTCTTGGCGCCGTTGAGGACGTAGTGCGTGCCGTCCTCGGAGAGCTTCGCGGTGGTCTTCATGCCCGCGAGGTCGGAGCCGGTGCCCGGCTCGGTCATCGCGAGGGCCCACATCTCCTCGCCGGAGACGAACTTCGGCAGGAAGCGCTTCTTCTGCTCGTCGCTGGCGAGCATCTTTATGTACGGCAGGCCGAGCAGCACGTGCACGCCGGAGCCGCCGAACTGGACACCGGCGCGGGCAGTCTCCTCGTACATCACGGCTTCGAACTTGTACGAGTCGATGCCGGCGCCGCCGAACTCCTCGTCGACGCGGATGCCGAAGACGCCGAGCTCGGCGAGCTTGTAGTAGAAGTCGCGCGGCGCCTGGCCGGCCGCGAACCACTCGTCGTAGACCGGAACGACCTCGGCCTCGATGAAGGCGCGCAGGGTCTCCCGGAACGCCTCGTGGTCCTCGTTGAACACAGTACGGCGCACCGCCGCCACCTCCACCTGGGGTTTCTGTCTAAGCGCTTGCTCAGATTGCACGTTACCCGCCAGTCACGACGGTCGTCCAGAGCAACCAGTACGAGACGCTCGTCACCTCCGCCACCCCCTCAAGCACCGCCGCAGCGGCGAGCACCCGCGACGGCGCAGACCGGCGGCGCCCAGGCGGCCGGCGGTGCCGAGGTGGTCGATGGTGCCGAGGTGGTGGATGGTGCCGAGGTGGTCGACGGTGCAGAGGCGGCCGGCGGCCGCCGGCCTCAGTCGGTTCCGACAGCCGCGAACGCCCCCCGGGCCATCCGGTGCAGCAGCGCCGCGGTCGCCCCACGGCCCGGTAGGGGCCCGGGGCGGCCCAGGTGCGGCGTCGAGTTCAGCAGCCCGAAGACCGAGTGCACCGCCGAGCGGGCGGCGGGCTCGGTCAGCTCGGGGTAGACCTCGCGCACGACCTCCACCCACAGCTCGACGTACTGCCGCTGGAGCTGGCGTACGAGCTTGCGGTCGCTGTCCCGGAGGCGGTCCAGCTCGCGGTCGTGCAGGGTGATCAGGGGGCGGTCGTCGAGCGCGAAGTCGATGTGCCCCTCGATAAGCGAGTCGAGGAGCGACTCGGGGTTGCCGTCGGCCTCCGCCACCCGGCGCTTGCCCCCCGTCAACAGCTGCCCGCTGATCCCCACCAGCAGCTCGGCGAGCATCGCGTCCTTGCCGGCGAAGTGCCGGTACAGACCGGGGCCGCTGATGCCGACGGCCGCTCCTATCTCGTCCACGCCGACACCGTGGAAGCCACGCTCGGCGAAGAGCCGCGCGGCCTCCTTGAGGATCTGCTCGCGGCGGGTGGGGGCGTCGGTTCTGGTGGCCATGAAAGCAATTCTAGACAGGGAGGTTAGCGGTCGTTAACCTGAAGGAAATGCGTTAACGCTCATTAACTGGTGGACCACTGGTGAGGGGACCGCAGGATGCACGAGGCACCGGAGCTGACGAGCGCGGCAGACCCCGCGTCGGAGGCCTGGCGGGCCAATGAGGCGGCGCACCGCGCGCTGGGCGAGGAGCTGCGGCAGAAGCTGGCCGCGGCCCGGCTCGGCGGCGGTGAGCGGGCCCGGGAGAGGCACACCGCGCGCGGGAAGCTGCTCCCGCGCGACCGCGTGGACACCCTCCTCGATCCAGGATCGCCCTTCCTGGAGCTGGCGCCCCTCGCCGCTGACGGAATGTACGACGGGCAGGCCCCGGCCGCCGGCGTGATCGCCGGGATCGGCAGGGTCAGCGGGCGCGAGTGCGTGATCGTCGCCAACGACGCCACCGTCAAGGGCGGCACGTACTACCCGATGACGGTGAAGAAGCACCTGCGCGCCCAGGAGGTGGCCCTCGAAAACCGCCTCCCCTGTGTGTACCTCGTCGACTCCGGGGGCGCCTTCCTGCCGATGCAGGACGAGGTCTTCCCCGACCGCGAGCACTTCGGGCGGATCTTCTACAACCAGGCGCGGATGTCGGGCGCCGGCATTCCGCAGATCGCGGCCGTCCTCGGGTCCTGCACGGCGGGCGGCGCCTACGTCCCGGCCATGAGTGACGAGGCCGTGATCGTGCGCAACCAGGGCACGATCTTCCTCGGCGGCCCGCCCCTGGTGAAGGCCGCAACCGGCGAGGTCGTCACGGCCGAGGAGCTGGGCGGCGGCGAGGTCCACGCGCGCGTGTCGGGTGTCACCGACCATCTGGCGGAGGACGACGCCCACGCGCTGCGGATCGTACGGAACATCGCGGCCACCCTTCCCGCCCGCGGACCGCTGCCCTGGTCGGTCGAGCCGACCGTCGAGCCGAAGGTGGACCCGTACGGGCTGTACGGGGCGGTGCCGGTCGACTCCCGCACGCCCTATGACGTGCGCGAGGTCATCGCGCGCGTCGTCGACGGTTCGCGTTTCGCCGAGTTCAAGGCGGAGTTCGGGCAGACCCTGGTCACCGGCTTCGCCCGGATCCACGGGCACCCGGTCGGCATCGTCGCCAACAACGGCATCCTGTTCTCCGAGTCCGCCCAGAAGGGCGCCCACTTCATCGAGCTGTGCGACCAGCGCGGCATCCCGCTGGTGTTCCTGCAGAACATCTCCGGGTTCATGGTCGGGCGCCAGTACGAGGCCGGTGGCATCGCCAAGCACGGCGCCAAGATGGTGACGGCCGTGGCGTGTACGAGGGTCCCCAAACTCACGGTCGTGATCGGCGGCTCGTACGGCGCGGGCAACTACTCGATGTGCGGCCGGGCGTACTCGCCGCGTTTCCTGTGGATGTGGCCCAACGCCAAGATCTCCGTGATGGGCGGCGAGCAGGCCGCGTCGGTCCTCGCGACCGTCAAGCGTGACCAGTTGGAGGCGCGCGGCGAGTCCTGGCCCGTCGAGGAGGAAGAGGCCTTCAAGGACCCGATCCGCGCACAGTACGAGCACCAGGGGAACGCCTACTACGCGACGGCCCGGCTCTGGGACGACGGCGTGATCGACCCGATGGAGACCCGGCAGGTGCTGGGTCTCGCCCTGACCGCCTGCGCCAACGCGCCCCTGGGTGACCCCCAGTTCGGCGTCTTCCGGATGTGAGGGACCTCTGACCATGTTCGACACCGTTCTTGTGGCCAACCGGGGCGAGATCGCGGTCCGGGTCATCCGTACGCTGCGGTCGCTGGGCGTGCGCTCCGTGGCCGTCTTCTCCGACGCCGACGCGGACGCCCGCCATGTGCGCGAGGCGGACACGGCGGTACGGATCGGCCCCGCGCCGGCGGCCGAGAGCTATCTGTCCGTGCAGCGGCTCCTGGAGGCGGCGGCGCGGACGGGAGCGCAGGCCGTGCACCCGGGCTACGGCTTCCTCGCGGAGAACGCGTCCTTCGCGCGCGCCTGCGCCGACGCCGGGCTCGTCTTCATCGGACCACCTGCCGAAGCGATCTCCCTGATGGGCGACAAGATCCGCGCCAAGGAGACGGTGCAGGCGGCCGGGGTCCCCGTGGTGCCGGGTTCGAGCGGCAGCGGTCTCACCGACGCGGAGTTGGCCGAGGCGGCCCGGGAGATCGGTGTGCCGGTGCTGCTGAAGCCCTCGGCGGGCGGCGGCGGCAAGGGCATGCGGCTCGTGCGGGTCGAGGCGCTGCTCGCCGACGAGATCGCGGCCGCCCGCCGCGAGGCCCGCGCGTCCTTCGGCGACGACACCCTGCTCGTCGAGCGCTGGATCGACCGGCCCCGGCACATCGAGATCCAGGTCCTGGCGGACGGCCACGGCAATGTCGTGCACCTGGGCGAGCGCGAGTGCTCCCTCCAGCGCCGCCACCAGAAGATCATCGAGGAGGCGCCGAGCGTGCTCCTCGACGAGGCCACGCGCGCCGCGATGGGCGAGGCGGCGGTCCAGGCGGCCCGCTCCTGCGGCTACCGGGGCGCGGGCACGGTGGAGTTCATCGTGCCGGGCGGCGACCCGTCGTCGTACTACTTCATGGAGATGAACACCCGCCTCCAGGTGGAGCACCCGGTCACCGAGCTGATCACGGGTATCGACCTCGTGGAGTGGCAGCTCCGGGTGGCGGCGGGCGAGCGACTGCCGTACGGACAGCAGGACATCACGCTGACGGGGCATGCCGTGGAGGCACGCGTCTGCGCCGAGGACCCCGCGCGCGGGTTCCTCCCCTCCGGCGGCACGGTGCTCGCGCTGCGCGAACCGCAGGGCGACGGCCTGCGCACCGACTCGGGGCTGAGCGAGGGCACGGAAGTCGGTTCGCTCTACGACCCGATGCTCTCCAAGGTCATCGCCTACGGCCCCGATCGCGCGACCGCGCTGCGCAAGCTCCGGGCGGCCCTCGCGGAGACGGTCACACTGGGGGTGCAGACCAACGCGGGGTTCCTGCGGCGTCTGCTGGCCCATCCGGCGGTGGTCGCGGGCGAGTTGGACACGGGGCTGGTGGAGCGCGAGGCGGACTCCCTGATCTCCGGCGACGTACCGGACGAGGTGTACGAGGCCGCGGCCGCCGTACGGCTCGAAGCGCTGCGGCCCCGGGGCGAGGGCTGGACCGACCCCTTCTCCGCGCCGAGCGGGTGGCGGCTCGGGGGCGCGCCCAAGCCGGTGGGCTTCCACCTGCGGGTGCTCGACCCCGTGGAGTACACCCCTCGCGGCACCCACACCGTCACCTCCGACCAGGTCTCCGTGACCCTGGACGGCGTACGCCACACCTTCCACCGCGCCGCCGACTGGCTCGGCCGCGACGGCGACGCCTGGCATGTGCGCGACCACGACCCCGTGGCCGCCTCCCTCACCGGCGCCGCGCATGCCGGAGCCGACTCGCTCACCGCCCCCATGCCCGGCACGGTGACCGTCGTGAAGGTCGCCGTGGGCGATGAAGTGGCCGCCGGGCAGAGCCTGCTGGTGGTCGAGGCGATGAAGATGGAGCACGTCATCTCCGCGCCGCACGCCGGGACCGTCAGCGAGCTGGACGTCACCCCGGGCACGACCGTCGCCATGGACCAGGTGCTGGCCGTGATCGCACCGCACGAGGAGGCGGAATGACCGTGCAGGGACTGCCCATGGCCGTACCGGCCCAGGACCTGCCCGCCCAGGTGCGGATCCACGAGGTCGGTGCGCGCGACGGACTGCAGAACGAGAAGGCGACCGTACCGACCGAGGTCAAGGCGGAGTTCGTCCGGCGTCTCGCCGACGCGGGCCTGACCACGATTGAGGCCACCAGCTTCGTGCACCCCAAGTGGGTGCCCCAACTGGCGGACGCGGAACAGCTGTTCCCGCTGATCAGCGACCTGCCAGGGGTACGTCTGCCCGTCCTCGTGCCGAACGAGCGAGGGCTCGACCGCGCCCTCGCCCTCGGCGCCCGCCACGTCGCCGTCTTCGCCAGCGCCACGGAGCCCTTCGCGAAGGCCAACCTCAACCGGACCGTCGACGAGGCGCTGGCCATGTTCGAGCCGGTGGTGGCCCGGGCCAAGGCGGACAAGGTGCACGTCCGCGGCTACCTCTCCATGTGCTTCGGCGATCCCTGGGAGGGCGCCGTCCCCATCCATCAGGTCGTCCGCGTCTGCAAGTCCCTGATGGACATGGGCTGCGACGAGCTGAGCCTCGGCGACACGATCGGCGTGGCGACGCCGGGCCACGTCCAGAGCCTGCTCGCCGAGCTCAATGAGGAGGGCGTGCCGACCAGTGCGCTCGGCGTGCACTTCCACGACACGTACGGCCAGGCGCTCGCCAACACCCTGGCCGCGCTGCAGCACGGCGTCACGACCGTCGACGCCTCCGCCGGCGGCCTCGGCGGCTGCCCGTACGCGAAGTCCGCGACCGGCAACCTCGCCACCGAAGACCTCGTATGGATGCTCCAGGGCCTCGGTATCGACACCGGGGTCGACCTCGGCCGCCTCACCGCCACCAGCGTGTGGATGGCCGGACAACTGGGCCGACCCAGCCCGTCCCGCACCGTCAAAGCCCTCTCCCACCAGGAGTGATCCCCATGTCCCTCGACCACCGCCTCTCCCCAGAACTCGAAGAACTCCGCCGTACGGTCGAGGAGTTCGCCCACGACGTCGTGGCGCCGAAGATCGGCGACTTCTACGAGCGGCACGAGTTCCCGTACGAGATCGTGCGGGAGATGGGCCGCATGGGCCTGTTCGGGCTGCCGTTCCCGGAGGAGTACGGCGGCATGGGCGGCGACTATCTCGCCCTCGGCATCGCCCTGGAGGAGCTCGCCCGGGTGGACTCCTCCGTGGCCATCACCCTGGAGGCGGGCGTCTCGCTCGGCGCCATGCCGATCCACCTCTTCGGTACCGAGGAGCAGAAGCGCGAGTGGCTCCCCCGGCTCTGCTCCGGCGAGATCCTCGGCGCCTTCGGGCTGACCGAGCCGGACGGCGGCTCGGACGCGGGCGCGACGCGTACGACGGCCCGGCTCGACGCCGAGACGAACGAGTGGGTGATCAACGGCAGCAAGTGCTTCATCACCAACTCGGGCACGGACATCACGGGACTGGTGACGGTCACGGCGGTCACCGGCCGCAAGCCCGACGGCAAGCCGCAGATCTCCTCGATCATCGTGCCGTCCGGCACCCCGGGCTTCACGGTCGCGGCCCCGTACTCGAAGGTGGGCTGGAACGCGTCCGACACCCGCGAGCTGTCCTTCTCCGACGTGCGCGTCCCGGCCGCCAACCTGCTCGGCGAGGAGGGCCGCGGCTACGCCCAGTTCCTGCGGATCCTCGACGAGGGCCGGATCGCCATCGCGGCCCTGGCGACGGGGCTGGCGCAGGGCTGTGTCGACGAGTCGGTGAAGTACGCCAAGGAGCGGCACGCGTTCGGACGGCCGATCGGCGCGAACCAGGCGATCCAGTTCAAGATCGCCGACATGGAGATGAAGGCCCACACGGCCCGCCTGGCGTGGCGCGACGCCGCGTCCCGTCTGGTGAGCGGGGAGCCCTTCAAGAAGGAGGCCGCCCTCGCCAAGCTGTACTCGTCCACGATCGCCGTCGACAACGCCCGCGACGCCACCCAGGTCCACGGCGGCTACGGCTTCATGAACGAGTACCCGGTGGCCCGTATGTGGCGCGACTCCAAGATCCTGGAGATCGGCGAGGGCACCAGCGAGGTGCAGCGGATGCTGATCGCACGGGAGTTGGGGCTGGTCGGCTGACCTCCGCCGCCCGCCACTGGCACCACTCATCACCACCCCCCACCCCCACCCCCACCACGACCGGCCTGTGCCCACCTGGGCGCAGGCCGGTCGTGTTTCGTCGCGCCGTGCCGCACGGAGGGCGCCGTCCCCCGCAGAGGACGGCGCCATGCCGTGCGCGCCGTGCGCGCCGTGCCCTACTACGCCAAGAACACCACGGGCGGCCCGGCGGACGACGCGAGCAGCTACACCCCCGTCAAGTACACCGCCGAGGCGAACCTGACGCTCAACCGGCTCGGCTCCTTCCGCTCCGGCTACGAGACGATCGGCAACTGGGTCGGCGGCAAGTGGGTGGTGACCAAGGGCAAGGCCTGATCTGCCAAGGACACGTCGAACGGTCCGCACCCCGGCGGGTGCGGACCGGCACCCCGGCGGTCCCGCGGGCAGCCACAGAGCGGCCGCCGGACCGTCAGGTCTGGTCGGAGCGCAGCCAGTCCCTGCAGTAGTTCAGCTCGGTGTCGCCCTCGAAGGTGGCGACCTCGATACCGACGTCGTACATGCCCGCGGAGTAGCCGGCCGTGGTGGACAAGGTCAGACTCTCGTCGTATCCCTTGTAGTTGTGGTGCCACGGCCAGGGTGTGAGCACCCCGCCGCCGTCGTTCTTGGCGATCAGGCGGATGGCCACGTGGTGGCCGTCCGCCTTGGCGTCGTACACGGACAGGATGACACCGAGGCTCGTCGCACCGCTGACCCAGCCGTTGATCGTGCCGGCGCCCGACGCCGACGAGGTGTCGCAGTACAGCGTGTACGAAGTCGCCGACGCCGGCCCGGCCGACATCCCCACCGTCAGCGCCGCCCCCGCGACCGCGACCGCGAGCCCCTTCTTGTATCTGCCCATGATTCCCTCCCGATGTTCAATGGTCCGTGAACTCACCTTGGGACCAAGTGTGTTGATCGGAACACTAAGGAGAGGGGCGGGTGATCCACAACGGATATCGATCACCACCAGAAGGTGACACATGTCATGCCTGCGACACATTGATCACCCCGGCACAGCCCCGCCCTCTGGACAGGAAGTGAGGTTAGGCTAACCTTCCTTTGAACTTGTCCGGCGGGCTTCCTGCCCCGTGCCGAAAGCAGTCACACTCATGCCCAACGCCCGTGCCACCCACCTCACCCGTCGCGGCATCCTCGCCGCGGGCGGCGCCCTCGGCCTCGGTGCCGTCCTCGCCGCCTGTGGCGACGACAAGGACTCGAAAAACGGTGGCGCGGACTCCACGAAGGCCGCCGAGAAGTCCGGTCCCTGGACCTTCAAGGACGACCGTGGCACCACCGTGAAGACGGACAAGGCCCCGGCGAACATCGTCGCGTTCACCGGCGTCGCCGCCGCGCTCTACGACTACGGCATCGAGGTCAAGGGCGTCTTCGGCCCGACGAAGACCAAGGGCGGCAAGGCCGATGTCCAGGCCGGCGACATGGACATCAGCAAGGTGACGATCCTCGGCAACGAGTGGGGCCAGTTCAACATCGAGAAGTACGCCGGCCTCGCCCCCGACGTCCTCGTCTCGACGATGTTCGACGACGCGGGCACCCTCTGGTACGTCCCCGAGGAGTCCGAGGCCAAGATCCTCAAGCTGGCCCCGAGCGTCGGCATCTCCGTCTACGACGTGCAGATGCCCAAGCCGCTGGAGCGCATGCTCGCGCTCGCCGAGTCGCTCGGCGCCGATGTGAAGTCCGCGAGGATCACCGACGCGAAGAAGAAGTTCGAGACGGCCGCCGAGCGGCTGCGCAAGGCCGCCAAGGCCCGCCCGGAGATCAAGGTGCTGGCCGGCTCCGCGAGCCAGGACATCTTCTACGTCTCCGGCTCCAACCTCTCCATCGACCTGGAGTACTTCAAGGCGCTCGGCGTGAACCTGGTCGAGCCGTCGGCCAAGGCCCTGAAGGCCAGCGGCGGCTGGTTCGAGAACCTGAGCTGGGAGAACGTCGACAAGTACCCGGCTGACATCATCATCATGGACGACCGCACCTCGACCATCCAGCCGGCCGACATCACCGAGGCCACCTGGAAGAAGCTGCCCGCCGTCAAGGCCGGCCAGGTCATCGCGCGCACGCCCGAGCCGATCCTGTCCTACGACAAGTGCACGCCGATCCTCGACAACCTCGCCGAGGCCATCGAGAAGGCCAAGAAGGTCGCCTGACTTCCCCTGCCGTGAACCCCTGACGATGACTCAGGAGCACTGATGACGACGGCTGTAGCCGCCCCCTTCCGTTTCTTCACCCTCCAGGTCGTACGGACGAGGCGGCTCGGCCCGTCTCTGGTCCGGGTGACCTTCGCGGGCCCCGATCTGCACGCGTTCCACTCCAACGGACGCGACCAGAGCCTGTCGCTCTTCCTGCCGCACCCGGGCCAGCCCGAGCCCGTCGTCCCCATCGAACCGGGATGGGGGTCCCCCGGCTCGAGCGAAGCCGAGAGTGGGGGAAGCTGGCGGCAGGGCTGGCGTGAACTCCCGGACGACGTACGGGCGGTGATGCGCTCGTACACCCTGCGCGCCCTGCGGCGCAGCCCGGACGAGATCGACATCGACTTCGCACTGCACGGCGTGCAGCCGGGTGCGGCGACGCCCGCGGGGCCCGCGTCGCTCTGGGCATCCCGGGCGGCCGCCGGCGACCGCGTCGTCCTGCTCGGCCCGGCGGTCGAGGACAACAGGGCGATCCGCTTCCGCCCGCCCGAGGACACCGACCTGGTCGTCATCTGGGGCGACGAGACCGCCGTGCCCGCCGCCTCGGCCATCCTCGAATCGCTGCCTGCGGACACCCGCGTCCGCGCCTGGCTGGAGGTCCATCACGCCGGCGACGTCCAGGACTTGGTGACCGCGGCCGACGCCGAGATCACCTGGCTCGTACGCGGCGACGTCCCACAGTGCCTCAACGGCGTGGGAGGTGCCCCCACCCCCATGGCCGTCGAAGCCGTACGAGCCGCCCGACTTCCGCCCGCCGAAGCGCCGTACGCCTGGATCGCGGGCGAGTCCGGTCAGGTGAAGGAGTTGCGCCGCCATCTCGTGCGCGAGCGCGGGATCGACCGCAGGCGGGTCACCTTCGTCGGCTACTGGCGGCAGGGGCTCAGCGAGGAGCAACTGCGCGAACAGGAGTGACGCCGGTCACCGGAGGGGCGGGTTTCGTGGAGACCAACTTAGGTTAGGCTAACCTAAGTTGAAGTCCTCGACTTCCGCCCCTCTCCTGTCCCGCACGGACTGTCCCACCGGAGGACCCCCACATGCGCTCGCACCTGCTCAATGACACGACCGCGGATCGGTACCGCCGATCCGTGACCGAAGGAATCGAGCGGGTGGCGGCCAAACTCGCCACCACCGACCGTCCGTTCACCGGCGTCACGGTCGACGCCCTCGCTCCCCGCATCGAGCGGATCGACCTGGACCGCCCACTGCACGACACCACGGCGGTCCTCGACGAGCTGGAGGAGGTCTACCTCCGGGACGCGATCTACTTCCACCACCCGCGCTACCTCGCGCACCTCAACTGCCCGGTCGTCATCCCGGCCGTGCTCGGCGAAGCCGTCCTCTCCGCCGTCAACTCCTCACTGGACACCTGGGACCAGTCGGCCGGCGGCACTCTCATCGAGCGCAAGCTCATCGACTGGACCAACGAGCGTCTCGGCCTCGGCCCGGCGGCCGACGGCGTGTTCACCTCCGGCGGCTCGCAGTCCAACCTCCAGGCGCTGCTGCTGGCCCGCGAGGAGGCCAAGCCTGGGCGGGCAGGGGGTCAACTCGGGGACAGGCTCGCCACACTGCGTATCTTCGCCTCCGAGGTCAGTCACTTCAGCGTCAGGAAGTCGGCCAAACTCCTCGGCCTGAGCGCGGACTCCGTCGTCTCGATCCCCGTCGACCACGACAAGCGCCTGCAGACGGTCGCCCTCGCCCACGAGCTGGAGCGCTGCGAGCGTGACGGCATCGTCCCCATGGCCGTCGTCGCCACCGCGGGCACCACCGACTTCGGCTCCATCGACCCACTCCCCGAAATCGCGGAACTGTGCGCCCAGTTCGGCGCTTGGATGCACGTCGACGCCGCCTACGGCTGCGGACTGCTCACTTCCCTGAAGAACCGGGACCGCCTCGCCGGCATCGACCGCGCCGACTCCGTCACCGTCGACTACCACAAGTCCTTCTTCCAGCCGGTGTGTTCGTCCGCCGTGCTCGTCCGGGACGCCTCCACCCTGCGCCACGCGACCTACCACGCGGAGTACTTGAACCCCCGCCGTATGGTCCAGGAGCGCATCCCCAACCAGGTGGACAAGTCCCTGCAGACCACCCGCCGCTTCGACGCCCTCAAGCTGTGGATGACGCTGCGTGTGATGGGCGCCGACGGCATCGGTGAACTCTTCGACGAGGTCTGCGACCTGGCGGTGGAGGGCTGGAAGCTGCTGGTCGCCGACCCGCGCTACGACGTCGTGGTCGAGCCGTCCCTCTCCACCCTGGTCTTCCGTTACATCCCGGCCGCCGTCACCGACCCGGCCGAGATCGACCGCGCCAACCTGTACGCCCGCAAGGCCCTGTTCGCCTCCGGTGACGCCGTCGTGGCGGGCACCAAGGTCGGCGGGCGCCACTATCTGAAGTTCACGTTGCTCAACCCCGAGACCACGGCCGAAGACATCGCCGCCGTACTCGATCTGATCGCCGGCCATGCCGAGCAGTACCTGGGAGAGTCCCTTGACCGCGCTTCCTGAAGCCACGAACAAGACCTACGACTTCGTGGGGATCGGGCTCGGGCCCTTCAATCTCGGCCTCGCCTGCCTCACCGAGCCCATCGCCGAACTCGACGGCGTCTTCCTGGACTCGAAGCCCGACTTCGAGTGGCACGCGGGCATGTTTCTCGAGGGCGCCCACCTCCAGACCCCGTTCATGTCGGACCTGGTCACCCTGGCCGACCCGACGTCGCCGTACTCCTTCCTCAACTACCTGAAGGAGAAGGGCCGGCTGTACTCGTTCTACATCCGCGAGAACTTCTACCCACTGCGGGTCGAGTACGACGACTACTGCCGCTGGGCGGCCTCGAAACTGAACAGCGTCCGCTTCGGCACGACCGTCGCCGAAGTGACGTACGAGGACGATCTCTACCTCGTACGGACCCAGGCCGGTGACGTGTACCGCGCCCGCCACCTGGTCCTCGGCACCGGCACCCCGCCGTACCTCCCGGAGACCTGCGCGGGCCTGGGCGGCGACTTCATCCACAACTCCCGCTACATGCAGCACAAGGCGGAGTTGCAGCGCAAGGCGTCGATCACACTGGTCGGCAGCGGTCAGTCCGCCGCCGAGATCTACTACGACCTGCTCAGCGAGATCGACGTCCACGGCTATCAGCTGAACTGGGTCACCCGCTCGCCGCGCTTCTTCCCGCTCGAGTACACCAAACTCACGCTGGAGATGACCTCCCCGGAGTACATCGACTACTACCACGCGCTGCCGGAGCGGACCCGCTACCGCCTCGCGGCCCAGCAGAAGGGCCTGTTCAAGGGCATCGACGGCGACCTGATCAACGAGATCTTCGACCTGCTCTACCAGAAGAGACTCGGCGGCCCGGTCCCCACCCGACTGCTCACCAACTCCTCGCTGAACACCGTCACTTACCGGGACGGCGGCTACGAGCTGGGCCTGCGCCAGGAGGAGCAGGAGAAGGACTACGAGCTGCGCTCCGAGGGCCTGATCCTCGCCACTGGCTACTCCTACGCCGAGCCGGAGTTCCTCAAGCCTGTCCAGGACCGGCTGCGCCACGACTCACAGGGCAACTTCGACATCGCCCGCAACTACTCGATCGACACCACGGGCCGGGGCGTCTTCCTCCAGAACGCCGGCGTCCACACGCACAGCATCACGTCCCCGGACCTGGGCATGGGCGCGTACCGCAACGCGTACATCATCCGAGAGCTGCTCGGCACCGAGTACTACCCGGTCGAGAAGACGATCGCGTTCCAGGAGTTCGCCGTATGAGCACCACGAACCGCATGAACAGCACCGGCATCGGCACCTTCGCCATCCGCCCGCTCGACCCCACCGAGGACGCCGAGCTGTTGCACGGCTGGGTCACCCACCCCAAGGCCGCCTTCTGGATGATGCAGGAGGCGAAACTGCCCGATGTGGAGCGCGAGTACATGGCCATCGCGGCCGGCGAGTACCACGACGCGTTCCTCGGGCTGCTGGACGGCGAGCCCGTCTTCCTCATGGAGCGCTACGACCCGGCGCACGTCGAGCTCGTCGGCCTGTACGAGCCGCAGCCCGGCGACGTCGGCATGCACTTCCTCGTCGCGCCGAGCGACACACCCGTGCACGGCTTCACCCGGGCCGTGATCACCGCCGTGATGGAGCACCTGTTCGCCGACCCGGCGACCGCGCGCGTCGTGGTCGAGCCCGACGTACGCAACACGGCGGTGCACGCCCTCAACGAAGCCGTCGGCTTCGTACCCGAGCGCGAGATCCAGAAGCCGGAGAAGAAGGCGCTGCTGAGCTTCTGCACCCGGGAGCAGTTCGAGAAGGCGGTGGCCGCGTGAGCCTCGCCGATGCCGTCGCCCATCTGTCCCCCGAGCGCTGGGCCCGCGCCAACCGCCTGCTCGTCCGCAAGGCGCTCGCCGAGTTCGCCCACGAGCGGCTCATCACGCCGGAGAGCCTCCCTGACGGCCGCTACGAGGTCCGCAGCGACGACGGTCTCACCCGCTACCGCTTCACCGCCCGCCGCCGCTCGCTCGACCACTGGCAGGTCGACGCCGAGTCGATCACCCGGCACCGCGACGGCGGCGAACTGCCGCCTGCCGCACTCGACTTCTTCGTCGAGCTGAAGAAGTCCCTCGGCCTGAGCGACGAGGTCCTGCCGGTCTACCTGGAGGAGATCTCCTCCACTCTCTCGGGCACCTGCTTCAAGCTGACCAAGCCGCAGATCCCGGTCGGTGAGCTGGTTCGCTCGGGTTTCCAGGCCATCGAGACCGGTATGACCGAGGGCCACCCCTGCTTCGTCGCCAACAACGGGCGGCTCGGCTTCGGGGTGCACGAGTACCTCTCGTACGCCCCCGAGACCGTGAACCCGGTCCGCCTGGTGTGGCTGGCCGCACACCGCTCGCGGGCCGCCTTCACGGCGGGTGTGGGCATCGACTACGAGTCCTTCGTGCGCGAGGAGCTGGGCACGGAGACGGTGGAGCGGTTCGCCGCGATCCTCACCGGTCAGGGGCTCGACCCCGAGGACTACCTGCTCATCCCCGTCCACCCCTGGCAGTGGTGGAACAAGCTCTCCGTGACCTTCGCGGCCGAGGTCGCCCAGCGGCACCTCGTCTGCCTCGGCGAGGGCGACGACGAATATCTGGCCCAGCAGTCGATCCGGACGTTCTTCAACCGGTCCCACCCCGAGAAGCACTACGTCAAAACGGCGCTCTCCGTCCTCAACATGGGCTTCATGCGCGGTCTGTCCGCCGCCTACATGGAGGCGACCCCGGCGATCAACGACTGGCTGGCCCAACTCGTCGAGAGCGACCCGGTGCTGAAGTCGACCGGCATGTCGGTCATCCGCGAGCGGGCCGCGGTCGGCTACCGCCACCTGGAGTACGAAGCCGCCACGGACCGCTACTCCCCGTACCGCAAAATGCTCGCCGCCCTGTGGCGCGAGAGCCCGGTGCCCTCGCTCCAGGAGGGCGAGACCCTGGCGACCATGGCGTCCCTCGCGCACGTCGACCACGAGGGCGCGTCCTTCGCGGGCGCCCTGATCGAACAGTCGGGGCTGACGCCGGCGGAGTGGCTGCGCCGCTATCTGCGCGCCTACTTCACGCCGTTGCTGCACAGCTTCTACGCGTACGACCTCGTCTACATGCCGCACGGCGAGAACGTCATCCTGGTCCTGAAGGACGGCGCCGTACAGCGCGCGATCTACAAGGACATCGCCGAGGAGATCGCGGTCATGGACCCGCAGGCGGTGCTGCCGCCGGCGGTCGAACGGATCCGCGTCGAAGTCCCCGAGGACAAGAAACTCCTGTCCCTCTTCACGGACGTCTTCGACTGCTTCTTCCGCTTCCTCGCCGCGAACCTCGCCGACGAGGGCATCCTCGACGAGGACGACTTCTGGCGGACGGTCGCCGAGTCCGTACGCGACTACCAGGACGCGACGCCCCAACTCGCCGAAAAATTCCGGCAGTACGACATGTTCGCGCCCGAGTTCGCGCTGTCCTGCCTCAACCGCCTCCAGCTGCGCAACAACAAGCAGATGGTGGACCTGGCGGATCCGTCGGGTGCGCTGCAGCTGGTGGGCAGCCTGAAGAACCCGATCGCGGGTCTCTGAAGCCGGGCGGGGCTCAGGAGACGGTCCTCCTGAGCCCCGCCTCCGTCACCGGGCCGCGGGCCAGGGAACCTGGGGCGACCGGTAGTACCCGATCCCCAGCGCCTCCCACCGCGGCGCCTGCGCCGCGAGCCGCACCTTGTACGTGTCCCAGTCGTGCGTCGACGCGGGCGACCAGCCGAGCTCGGCGGCACCGGGCAGCCGCGGGAACGTCATGTAGTCGATGTCGTCGGAGTTCACGATCGTCTCCGTCCACAACGGCGCTTCCACTCCCCGGATCGCCGAACCCGGGGCTCCCGGGAGGTATGTGCCCGGGTCCCAGTCGTAGGACCGCTTCACCTCGACCAGACCCGCCCAGTCCTGCCCCAGCGGAGTGTCGGCGGTGTACTTCATGTCGAGGTAGAGCCGGTCGGCCGGAGACAGGACCAGGCCCGTCCCGTTCTGCGCGGCTTTCGCGACCTGCGCCTTCTCCTCGGCACTGGTGTCGTCGAGCCCCCAGTACTGCGCGAGGGCGCCCTTCGCCGGAGTGGCCCCGGTCAGCTGGTGCCAGCCGATCACCGTCTTGCCGTACTTGGCGACGATGGGCTGCACCTTGTCCATGAAGGCGACGTAGTCGGCGTGGCTGGTGGAGTGGGCCTCGTCCCCGCCGATGTGCAGGTACGTGCCGGGCGTGATCGCGGCCAGCTCCCGGATCACGTCGTCCACGAAGTCGTACGTCACCGGCTTCGCCACGCACAGTGAGCTGAAGCCGACGTCCGTGCCGGTGTAGAGCGGCGGCGCGACCCCGTCGCAGTTCAGCTGCGCGTACGAGGCGAGCGCGGCGTTGGTGTGCCCCGGCATGTCGATCTCCGGGACGACCTCCAGATAGCGCGAGGCGGCGTACTGGACGATCTCCTTGTACTGGGCCTTGGTGTAGTAGCCGCCCTGTCCGCCGCCGACCTGTGTGGAGCCGCCGTGGGTGGCAAGGCGCGGCCAGGAGTCGATCGCGATGCGCCAGCCCTGGTCGTCGCTCAGGTGCAGATGCAGCTTGTTGACCTTGTAGAGGGCCAACTCGTCGATGTAGCGCTTGACTTGGCCGACGGTGAAGAAGTGCCGGGAGACGTCGAGCATCGCGCCGCGGTAGCCGTAGCGCGGAGTGTCCTTGATGGTGCCGCCGGCGACCAGCCAGGGTCCGGGCTGTACGGAGTTCCTCTCGACGGAGGCCGGGAGGAGCTGACGCAGGGTCTGGACGCCGTGGAAGAGCCCGGCGGGCTTGCCGGCCGTGATGGTGACACCGTCCCGGCCACTGTCGAGGCGGTAGCCCTCGTCACCCAGTCCCGTGCCGCCGAGCCGGAGTCGAATGGATCCCCCGCCGTGCGAGCTGACCGGCAGCCGGTAGCCGGTGGAGGGGCGCAGGATGTCCGCGAGGTAGTCGCCGACCCGGCGGACCTCCCGCGAGTCGTCGATGCGGATGCGGGTGTCACTGGTGATGCGGTACGCGGATCCGCCCGCGTGGACCGAGGCGGGGGCCGGGACCACCTGCCCCAGAGGGGTCGCGGTTCGGTCGGCCGCGGAGGGTGCCGCGCCGACGACGGAGATACCGGCAGCTGCCACGAGCAGCAGCGTACCGAGAAGGCGGGGCGTTCTGTGGTGCTGTCTCACATGCGCTCCCTTCGAATGGCCCTTCGCGCGGGCCCTGCGCACGATCCGCGCACGGCCCCGCAAATTGGTAAAGACCACTCTCCCGCAGACCCGGTGAAACAATCCCCCTCATGGCGGAAATCATCCAGCGCGACGGCACGTGGACCTTCGACGGCGACGCACTGCGGCTGACACCGGGACGCGACAAGAACGTCAGCCTGCTCCGCAAGACCCTGGGTGAACTGACCGTCCCGCTCGGCGCGTTGGCGGGCGTCTCCTTCGAGCAGGGCAAGAAGACCGGGCGGCTGAGGCTCAGGCTGCGCGACGGCGCCGACCCGCTGCTCCAGGCGACCGGTGGCAAGCTCGCCGAGCCCAACGACCCCTACCAGCTCACCGTCGAGTCCGACCGCTACGGCGTCGCCGAGTACTTCGTGGACGAGGTGCGCAACGCACTGCTCCTCGACCAGGTGCCGTCCGACCCCGTCGACGGCTATCTCCTGCCCGGCCCCTCCGTGCCGTTGTCCGCCTCCGCCGGTGACGGCACCGCGAGCTTCGACGGCGAGCAGGTACGCCTGGAGTGGAACTGGAAGACGGAGGACGCCAAGGCCGCCGCGGGCGCCCGCTCGCTCGCCCTGAGCGACATCACGGCCGTCGAGTGGCATCCCGCGGTCGGCCTGGAGAACGGCTGCCTGCGCTTCCTCGTGCGCGGCGCGCAGACCAAGGCCCCGCCGAAGTACGACCCCAACTCCGTGGAGCTGTGGGGCTTCAAGAAGGACCCGCTGATGGCCCTGGTCGCGGCGGCCGTGCAGGCGCGGCTGCCGCATCCGACGGCTCCCGTCGATCAGGAACGGGTGAAAGAACTGCGGCCCGCCCCGGCGCCGGCCTCCGCCGAGGCCCACCACGACGCCCTCCTGCGCCGCCTGCGCGAACTCGGCGACCTGCACAAGGAGGGCGTCCTGACGGACGAGGAGTTCGCGATGGCCAAGCAGGCGGTCCTCAGGCGCATGTAGGAACAGCGCCTGCGGACCGCCTGCCCGGATGCCGTGCGCCCCGCCTTCCGGGCACGCGGTGAGGGTTACTTCGCCCTGCGCGCCACCGTGAAGTGGTCGATCCGGTCACCGGTCTCGGCGATGCCCTGGACCTTCAGGGTGGTGTAGTGGCCCTTCGGCGCGGGGGTGACGTCCACGCGCAGGAAGGAGTAGTTCAGGTAGCGAACGCGCGACCAGGCGACGGTCTCGTTCTGCCTGCCGTCCTTGAGGTTGACGAAGGAGGCCACGGAGTCGACCTCGTTCTCGTGTCCCTCGTACGAGTCCGGGGCGCTGAAGGCGTACAGGCTGCGGCCCGCCGCACCCGCCGTGACGTACACCACGCCCTCGGTCTCGGAGTACGCCGTCTCGCCGATCGGCAGCTTCTTGGTGACCGCGTTGCCCTTGATGACGTCCGTGCGCTCGTACTGGTGGTTGTGGCCGTTGATGACCAGGTCGACCGAGTACTTGTCGAACAGCGGCACCCACTCCTGTCGCACGCCCCCCTCCGAGGCGTGCGCCGTGGAGGTGCAGTACGCGCAGTGGTGGAAGAACACGATGATGAAGTCGATGTCCTTCGCGGCACGGAACTTCTTCAGCTGGCCCTCGAACCACTTCGTCTGAGTGCCGCCGGAGATGCCGAGGTTGGCCGGGATCTCGAAGGAGACGTCGTTGGGGTCCAGCGAGATGATCGCCGTGTTGCCGTAGACGAAGGAGTAGACGCCCGGGAGGTTCTTCTTGTCCGGACCGTTGTCGGGGAGGGTCCAGCGGGCCTCCTCACCGCCGTAGCCGTTGGGCGAGTACCAGGCCTCCATGTCGTGGTTGCCGTACGAGACCATCCACGGGACCTGCTTGGCGACCGACTCGGTCTGGTACAGGAACTGGTCCCAGGTGCGCGAGTCGAACCCGGTGTCGGTGGTCTTGCCCGCACCGGACGGGTCGCCGTAGGCGATGTCGCCGGCGTGCAGGTGGAAGGCCGGGTTCTGGCCGAGGATCAGGCTGTCGTTGGCCAGGGCGTGGTAGCTGACGCCCTGGTCACCGAAGGCCGTGAAGGTGAACGGCGCCTTGTGGGCGGGCGCGGTGGTGAAGGTGCCCAGGGTGCCCAGCAGGTGCGGCTCGGCCGGGTCGAAGCCCTGGTGGCCGACGCCGTAGTAGTACGTCTTGCCGGGGCGCAGGTGGGTGAGCTGGGCGTGCACGTAGTACTGCGTGTGATCGCCGCTCGCGCCGACGCCGGCCGGGGTGTAGAGGCTGCGGACCTCGGCCTCGATCTTGCGGGAGAGGTCCCAGGGGTGGGCGCCGATGCGGATGAACGGCTTGTTGACGGCGGTCGGAACCTGCCAGGAGACGGTCATCTCGGTGCGCGGGTCGGCGCCGTAGGCGAGATGGCGGCCGAAGGGGGCGACGAGCGCGCCGTCGACCTTCTGCGTCGACGTCGAGGCCGCGGTCCGCTGCGTCGGCACCGCGGCCTGGGCGGCGGCGCCCGGTATGAAGGCGCCGCCTGCGACGGCGCCCAGGGTGACGGCGCCGCCTCTGATCATGTTGCGCCGCGAGAACTTGGCGCGAAGATACTCGTGCTGCTCAGCCATGCTCATGCGCTCGGCGAGCTTGTCCGGTACGCCCATGCGTGGAATGTCCATGGCCACAGAAGTTGCTCCCGGCAATCGACGCGGCGCAAGACACAGGATGGACAGCTTCCAAACAGCCCCCCAAAGAGTTTCAACAGCCACGTGCCCGATATCGGGCAGGATTCTTGCGAATCGGCTTCTCGTACCTCAGGATCGACGGGTGCACGACGAACTTGTTGATCATCTGACGCGGTCCTCGCCCCTGAACCGGGGCGAGGCGCTGCGGGTGGTCCAGGACGTGCTCGCCTACTTCGACGAGACGATCGAGGAGTACGTCCGTCGCCGCCACCGCGAGCTCCAGGCCCAGGGCCTGGTGAACACGGCGATCTTCGAACGGATCGAGGCGGACCTGAAGTACCGGGCGGTCGCACCGCCGGAGCTCACGCTCAGGCAGTTGCGACGCATCGTCTACGGCTGACGGCCCGGCTACGACCGACGCCGGGCGAGCACTCATCGATAGAGGGGACAGAAGGACCGTATATGTGCGGAATCGTGGGATATATCGGAAAGCGCGATGTGGCGCCGCTCCTGCTGGAGGGCCTGCAGCGCCTGGAGTACCGCGGCTACGACTCGGCGGGCATCGTCGTCACGACCCCGAAGTCGGTCGGCCTGAAGATGGTCAAGGCCAAGGGCCGGGTCCGTGACCTGGAAGCCAAGGTCCCCGCGCGCTTCAAGGGCACCACCGGCATCGCCCACACCCGCTGGGCCACCCATGGCGCCCCCTCCGACGTGAACGCCCACCCGCACATGTCGGCCGACAACAAGGTCGCGGTCGTCCACAACGGCATCATCGACAACGCCTCCGACCTGCGGAAGAAGCTCGAGGCCGACGGCATCGAGTTCCTCTCCGAGACCGACACCGAGGTCCTCACCCACCTCATCGCCCGCTCGCAGCAGGAGAAGCTCGAGGACAAGGTCCGCGACGCGCTCCGCGTCATCGAGGGCACGTACGGCATCGCGGTCCTGCACGCCGACTTCCCCGACCGCATCGTGGTGGCGCGCAACGGCTCCCCGGTCGTCCTCGGGATCGGCGAGAAAGAGATGTTCGTCGCATCCGACGTCGCCGCCCTGGTCACCCACACCCGGCAGATAGTGACCCTCGACGACGGCGAGATGGCCACCCTCAAGGCCGACGACTTCCGTACGTACACCACCGAGGGCACCCGTACGACGGCCGAGCCGACCACCGTGGAGTGGGAGGCCGAGTCGTACGACATGGGCGGCCACGACACGTACATGCACAAGGAGATCCACGAGCAGGCCGACGCCGTGGACCGCGTGCTGCGCGGCCGCATCGACGACCGGTTCTCGACCGTGCACCTGGGCGGCCTGAACCTGGACGCCCGTGAGGCGCGCCAGATCCGCCGCGTGAAGATCCTCGGCTGCGGCACCTCGTACCACGCGGGCATGATCGGCGCCCAGATGATCGAGGAGCTCGCCCGCATCCCCGCGGACGCCGAGCCGGCCTCCGAGTTCCGCTACCGCAATGCCGTCGTCGACCCCGACACCCTGTACGTCGCCGTCTCCCAGTCCGGTGAGACCTACGACGTCCTGGCGGCGGTCCAGGAGCTCAAGCGCAAGGGCGCGCGGGTCCTGGGCGTGGTGAACGTGGTGGGCAGCGCCATCGCCCGCGAGGCCGACGGCGGCATGTACGTCCACGCGGGCCCCGAGGTCTGCGTCGTCTCCACCAAGTGCTTCACGAACACGACCGTCGCCTTCGCGCTGCTCGCCCTGCACCTCGGCCGCACCCGTGACCTGTCGGTCCGCGACGGCAAGCGGATCATCGAGGGCCTGCGCAAGCTGCCCGGCCAGATCGCCGAGGTCCTTCAGCAGGAGGACGAGATCAAGAAGCTGGCCGAGCAGTACGCCGAGGCCCGCTCGATGCTCTTCATCGGCCGCGTCCGGGGCTACCCGGTGGCCCGTGAGGCCTCCCTGAAGCTCAAGGAGGTCTCGTACATCCACGCCGAGGCCTACCCCGCCTCCGAGCTCAAGCACGGCCCGCTGGCGCTCATCGAGCCCGCGCTCCCCACGGTCGCGATCGTCCCCGACGACGACCTCCTGGAGAAGAACCGCGCCGCCCTGGAGGAGATCAAGGCCCGCAGCGGCAAGATCCTCGCGGTCGCCCACCAGGAGCAGGAGAAGGCCGACCAGACGATCGTCGTCCCGAAGAACGAGGACGAGCTGGACCCGATCCTCATGGGCATCCCGCTGCAACTCCTCGCTTACCACACGGCGTTGGCGCTGGGCCGGGACATCGACAAGCCGCGCAACCTGGCGAAGTCGGTCACGGTCGAGTAA
This sequence comes from Streptomyces sp. NPDC050564, assembly GCF_044457265.1. Taxonomy (NCBI): domain Bacteria; kingdom Bacillati; phylum Actinomycetota; class Actinomycetes; order Kitasatosporales; family Streptomycetaceae; genus Streptomyces; species Streptomyces sp. NPDC050564. The sequence goes on from NZ_JBITGS010000001.1 coordinate 790,766, forward strand.
GTCCGGCCGTACGAGGAGAAGTTGCCTCCTGCGGACATGAACGATCCCCTGTGTGTGCCACCTTCACACAGGGGATCGTTCTTCCAGGGGCCAGGGCCGCCCATTACCCCGGCCCGCGCCAGGCTCAGCCGGTGGCCGTCACCCCCCGGCCGGCGGCGCGTCCGGGCAGTGCGGTGGGCCAGTTGGCGAGCGCCGCCGTGGCCCCGTACCAGGCCAGCAGCCCACCGGCCGCGGCGAACCAGCCCGCGACCTTGGCGAGTCCGCTGGAGTCGCCGAACTGCCCGATGGCCAGCAGGAGAAGGGCCACGAAGAGCAGCCCGTACGTGCCTCGTACGAGTGTCGAGGCGCCGGAGGCCGCGACCGTCAGGCTGAGCGCGACGAGCGCGAACAGGAGCAGGAAGAGGCCGGCCGCGTTGGCGGAGACCTGCGCGTCGGACGTGACGCCCCAGGTGAACCAGAGCGCGCCGAGTGCGGAGAAGGCCGTACCGGTGAAGGCGTCATGCTCGCGGAAGGCGAACAGACCGGCGACGAAGAGCGCGATGCCACCGACATAGGTGGCGAGGGAGACGGAGTCCGCCGCTGTGACGCCGTCGATCACTTCGGTGTGACCGAGGCCGAAGGCCAGCAGGGTGAGTCCGAGCGCGAGTTGGCCGAGGGTCGATGTTGTGGTGCTTCCCGCAGAGACGTCGTTGTCCACGGCGGGCTCCCTTCATGCATGTGCAGTTGTGCTGCGTGGTACCGGCCGTGCGGTTGGTCCGGCGACCGGTATGTACCCTTCACAAGGGCACAAACCACCTCTACGCGCGAGTAGATTTGCGCTGCGGCGAAAGGGAGTTGACCCTGCCCACGGCTCATCTCACCTGGGACAACGTCGAGTTACGGAATGACAACGCCTCAAGAGCGTGCGGCACCGTGGATCACGGGAGGACCGGGAGCGCAACGGGACGACCCCGCGGTTCACGGGATGACCCCGCGGGTCGCGGAGTGACCCGCGGGGATCACGGGACAACCGCGTGGATCACGGATGACCCCGGGGATCACGGGAGACCCCGTGGATCACGGGATGACCGCGTGGATCACGGAATGACGATCACCGGGCGCTGCGCGCGCTTGGCGAGGCGTCCGGCCACCGAGCCGAAGATGCGCCCGACGATGCCGTGCGTGGAGCCGACGACGATCGCGTCCGCCTCGTACTCCCGTCCCACCTCTTCGAGTTCGTGGCAGATGTCTCCGCCGCGCTCGACGAGGATCCACGGCACCTCGGCCAGATACTCGGCGCAGGCGAGTTCGAGTCCGAGCACCTCGGTGCGGTGGTCCGGCACATCGACGAAGACCGGTGGCTCACAGCCGGCCCACACCGTGGTGGGCAGCCGGTTCGCGACATGCACGATGATCAGGCCCGAGCCGGAGCGGTGGGCCATGCCGATCGCGTAGGCGAGGGCGCGTTCGCTGGACGTCGAGCCGTCGAAACCGACGACGACTCCGTGCTTGAAGGCGGGATCGCAGGACTGGCGGGGTTCTTCCGCCGCCAGGGGCTCGGCCGCCGTGGGATCGGCGAGCGGGCGCTTGCGGTTCGCGGGATCGAAGAATTCGTGACCGGCCATGGGTATCTCGGCGTTTGGATCCTCGTGGTGGGGACGACAACGATCGGCAGAGCTGTGTCCGGGAATCATCTTCCCAACCCCATACCCCCAAGGGTACGGCGGCACGCCTCCTCTGCCCAGATCCCGCGCGCGCTGTGCGGCGTTCCCCGGAGCATGCATGAGAGGCGCCCGTAACGCAATGGTTGCTGCCCCGTACAGGCGGTTTGCACAGGGTTCACCCAGGGACGTGGCCTTTCCTCGCGGGGACGGGGCCCTTCCTCGTCGCGGACCGGTAGCCAGACAGTGACCGGCCGGTCGAACACGCGTTGAACCGGTGAGCCACCGCCATGGAGAGCATGGAGAGCACTGGAGTACTAGGGAGCACACGTGCCCGGACCCGACACCGCACCCCGCCACTCCCCCGGAGCCCACTCCGCGACACCCCCCGTGCCGGACACGGCGAGCGCCGTGGTGGGCTGGGCGGCCTTCAGCTGTGTCCTCGTCCCGGTGGTGCTCCTCTGGTACGGCACCTCGCTGGCCGGCGCGGCCGGTACGGCCCTGGGCCTGGCGGCCGTCACCGCGGCCTGCCGGGTGCTGCTGAGGCAGTCCGAGCGCGGCGCGGCGCTGCTGCGCGCCGAGGAGCGGGCCCCGCAACACGGCCGGCACGGCAGGGGTGGCGCGGGGGTCATGAGCGGCGCGCACGGCCGCAGTGGCGCGGGGGCTCACAGAGGTGGTCGGCGCGGTGCGGGGAACAAGCCGGTTGACTGACCGGTTTGTGCGCACGCCCCCGGTTCTTTTCAGCCAACTTCTGCATATCGCGCATCCCTTGGTCGAACGACCCCCCAACCCCCGTTCGACCTGCGCCGAAAGGGCCACAGAGGGCGCGCGCACCCTACGTGGATTGGCCACTGCGACGAGGCGCACTTCCCTGCACGGCCCACGAGTGCAACGCTTCGTGATCGAATGCTTCACGCCAAGTTGCCATGTCGACATTCTGCCGAGTGGAGAACTGGTCACCTTGGCGCCACGGGACACAGTAGATTCGATCTTGTCTTACGGCGGGGGACTCGTGCAGGACCGAGGGGAAACGTGCAGGAGCGACACAACCGAGGAGCCGCGACCACCGAGGGGGGCTTAGCAGTATGAGCCACGACTCCACTGCCGCGCCGGAAGCCGCGGCCCGGAAGCTTTCCGGGCGACGCCGCAAGGAGATCGTCGCGGTGCTGCTGTTCAGCGGCGGCCCCATTTTCGAGAGTTCCATACCGCTGTCGGTGTTCGGGATTGACCGCCAGGACGCCGGCGTGCCGCGCTATCGCCTGTTGGTGTGCGCCGGCGAGGAAGGCCCACTGCGGACCACAGGGGGCCTGGAACTCACCGCACCACATGGCCTGGAAGCGATCTCCAGAGCAGGCACGGTGGTCGTGCCCGCCTGGCGGTCGATCACCTCGCCACCACCGGAGGAAGCGCTCGACGCACTGCGCCGGGCGCACGAGGAGGGTGCCCGCATAGTCGGGCTGTGCACCGGCGCCTTCGTGCTGGCGGCGGCAGGCCTGCTGGACGGCCGCCCGGCGACGACCCACTGGATGTACGCACCGACGCTGGCCAAGCGCTACCCGTCGGTGCACGTCGACCCACGAGAGCTCTTCGTGGACGACGGAGACGTCCTGACATCGGCGGGTACGGCGGCCGGAATCGACCTCTGCCTCCACATCGTGCGGACGGACCACGGCAACGAGGCGGCCGGCGCGCTGGCCCGGCGTCTGGTGGTCCCGCCCCGCCGCAGCGGCGGTCAGGAGCGCTATCTCGATCGGTCTTTACCGGAGGAGATCGGCGCCGACCCCCTCGCGGAGGTCGTCGCCTGGGCGCTGGAGCACCTCCACGAGCAGTTCGACGTCGAGACGCTGGCGGCACGCGCGTACATGAGCCGCCGCACCTTCGACCGCCGGTTCCGCTCCCTCACGGGGAGCGCTCCCCTGCAGTGGCTGATCACTCAGCGCGTACTGCAGGCGCAGCGCCTGCTGGAGACCTCCGACTACTCGGTCGACGAGGTCGCGGGCCGCTGCGGCTTCCGCTCGCCGGTCGCGCTGCGGGGTCACTTCCGGCGCCAGCTCGGATCGTCCCCGGCCGCGTACCGGGCGGCGTACCGCGCCCGCAGGCCGCAGTCCGACCGTTCGTCGGAGACGGACGGCTCCCCGGGACCGGCCGGTCCACCACCGGCGCTGCCGCAGGAGAGTCCGGTCCCGATGCAGACCCGCCGCACGGCGGCGGCCGGCGCCCTGGGCCCGGCTGCATCGTCGGCGTCTCTCTCCACGGACACGGGCAAGCCCGGCCCGGAGCTGTACGCGGCGGGCAGGCCCAGCCTGCCCGGGCAGCGGAGCGCGCCGTAGGACGGCCGTAGTGCGAGGCGAAGGGGTCCGTGCCATGGGTGCGGGCCCCTTCTCCAGCGGTGCGAGCCATCGCCCGGGCAGCACGGGCGGGTCCAGTCGGCCGGAGCGAGCCGTAGGGTGAGACGTATGAACGATCGCATGGTGTGGATCGACTGCGAGATGACCGGGCTCTCGCTGTCGGATGACGCGCTCATCGAGGTGGCCGCGCTGGTCACCGACTCGGAGCTGAACGTGCTGGGCGAAGGCGTGGACATCGTGATCCGCCCGCCGGACGCCGCGCTGGAGACGATGCCGGACGTGGTGCGCCAGATGCACACCGCCTCCGGCCTCCTCGAGGAGCTGGCCGCGGGCACGACCCTGGCGGACGCCGAGGAGCGCGTCCTCTCCTACGTACGTGAGCACGTCAAGGAGCCGGGCAAGGCCCCGCTGTGCGGAAACTCGGTGGGCACGGACCGCGGCTTCCTGCTGCGCGACATGCCGACCCTCGAGGACTACCTCCACTACCGCATCGTGGACGTCTCCTCCATCAAGGAGCTGGCCCGCCGCTGGTACCCCCGGGCGTACTTCAACAGCCCGGAGAAGAACGGCAACCACCGCGCCCTGGCCGACATCCGCGAATCCATCGCCGAGCTCCGCTACTACCGCGAGGCGATCTTCGTCCCCCAGCCCGGCCCCGACTCCGACACCGCCCGCACCATCGCGGCGAAGCACGTCCTGCCTGTCGAATAGGCCTTTGCCGGGGCCCTGCCGGGCCCCCACAAAAGCCGTGCGCGAGCACCCCTTCGGACCCTGTACACTTTTTCTCGGCCGGTCAGGGAAACCAAGACCGGTCGTGGTGGGTGTAGCTCAGCTGGTAGAGCACCTGGTTGTGGTCCAGGATGTCGCGGGTTCAAGTCCCGTCACTCACCCTTGATGAACAGGGCCCGGGCCTGCGAAAGCAGGCCGGGCCCTGTTGCGTGTCACGGCCGACAACCCTCGGCGGCTCGCCAGGCCGTCGCGAAGTCGTGGATGTTCTCGAAGCGGTCGGCGGGGTCGGCGCGGGTGGCGCGGACGATCACCGTTTGCTGGGCCGGGGTGCCGCGCCAGGCGCGTTCCTGGTCGCCCGCGTCCAGGAGGAGGCGGGCGGTGCGGCCCAGGGTGAAGACGGTCGTGCGGGTGTCGATGACCGCGCCGCGCACGAACTCCTCGGGGGCCATGAAGCGCCGTGAACCCGGCAGGCGTTCCTCGTCGAGGACGAACGGGCCCGGCCGGTACTCGTCGAGGTCGATCAAGTGAGTGACGTCGCGGGCGAAGTCGTACAGGAGCGCGCCGTCGTAGAAGTCGACCGCGACATGGCCGGCCGCCTCCACCGCCAGGTGGGCGTCCAGAATCCGGTCGAAGGCGCGCAGCACGCGGTCCGTCGGCAGGGCTCGGAAGCGGACCATCGGGCTGTCCGGGCTCGTACGGTCGCGGGAGCCGCTCCGGGTCGGGTGGTACAGCACCTCGCCCTCCCGCCAGGGCATCACCACCGCCCAGCCGCCACCCTGTGCGGCGATCCGGTGGACCTGCGGGACGATCGCCGTGTGCCGTACGGCCCGGTGGAACGCCCAGCCGCGCGCGAGCGAGTGGTGCGCGCGGTCCGTGACCGCCTCCTTGACGAACCAACGCGCCCCGTCGAGCAGCCGCACCCCGTACGACACACATCCCGAGTCCTCATCCCGGAACGCCCTGAACACCTCGCCCACCCGGGCCAGGTACGGCTCCACGGCAGGCACTTCGTCGACTCCCAGCAGGGGATGCAGGACCATGTCGCCAGAGTGCCTCACGAGAGCGCTGCCGTGTGGACAGACGCGGCGGGTGAGGTGCCGACCGGTCGAGTTCAGGCATCCCGTCGGGCCGACGCGCCGGTCGACCCGGGGCAGCATCCGGGGTGTCGGCCGCCCGTCGAGTCGACCGGGCTGCTCCGGGAGCCCAACGGTCGTGGGCCCGCGCGGGTCTGCGGGCAACCTCGGGCGGGCGCTCACCGGTGACGGATCCGACCGCCACCGGTGGGCGGTCTCACGACGACGCCCGCACCACCAGTTCCGCCGGCAGCACCAACTGCCGCTTCTCCAGCCCACGCGACACGGCCGGGCGGCGGTCCGCGATCTCGCCGAGGAGGAGGTCGATCATCGCGCGGCCCATCTCCTCGATCGGCTGGCGGACGCTGGTCAGCGGCGGGTCCATGTGGCGGGCGATGGCGGAGTCGTCGTAGCCGATCAGCGCCACGTCGTCCGGTATGCGGCGGCCTTCTTCACGCAGCACCTGGCGGGCGCCGGCCGCCATGACGTCGGAGCCGGCGAAGACCGCGTCGAGGTCGGGGCAGCGCTCCAGGAGCAGGGCCATCGCGCGGCGGCCGCCGTCCTCCGTGAAGTCGCCGGGGACGATCAGCCGGTCGTCGACCTCGCGCCCCGCGTCCCGCAGCGCCGCGCGGTAGCCGTCGACGCGCCGCTGGGCGCCGAAGACGTCGAGGCGCCCCGCGAGGTGGACGATCCTCCGGCGGCCCCGGGCGATCAGGTGCTCGACGGCCGCGCGGCCTCCGCCGTAGTTGTCGGAGTCCACGGAGGGCAGCGTCTCGTCCGTGGAGCGGCGGCCGCTGATCACCGCCGGGATCTCCAGCTGGGAGAGGAGGTCGGGGAGGGGGTCGTCCGCGTGGACGGAGACGAGCAGGACGCCGTCCACCCGGTGCGCCGCCAGGTACTGGGCCAGCCGCTGTCTCTCCCGGTCACTGCCCGCGAAGATCAGCAGGAGCTGCATCTCGGTCTCCGAGAGCTCGGCCCCCACACCCCGGAGCATGTCCGAGAAGTACGGCTCGGCGAAGAAACGGGTCTCCGGCTCGGGGACGACCAGGGCGATGGCGTCCGTGCGGTTGGCGGCGAGGGCGCGGGCCGCCGTGTTCGGGACGTAGCCGAGTTCCGCGACGGCCGCCTCGACGGCGGCGCGGGTCGCGTCGCTGACCCGCGGAGAGCCGTTGATCACCCGGGACACAGTCCCGCGGCCCACTCCGGCCCGTGCGGCGACCTCCTCAAGCGTCGGCCGCCCCCCGCTCCGGCCCCGCGCTCCGTGGCCTGCCATTGGCTCCGCCTCCCGACGACCTCTACGTTGGCCTGGAATCTAACAGCCCCGTCCGAGGGGGTGACCGTACCCGGGAGCTGTCGCTCTCAGACCCCCGCTCCGGTCCGAACGGCTCGCCCTCGAACGCCGGGCGGGCTGAAACTCTCCGGCCCCGGCCACAGTTCGCACCTTCCCCGCCGTTAGCTAACAGGCCGATAACTGAAGCCAGATGTCCGCGCTTCCACCCTTGACACCCCCGCCCGGACCGACGACTCTTCAACACATCACCTGTGGGAGCGCTCCCACAGTACCTGACACATACACATCCCGCACGTTCCCCGCCCGAGCCGCAGCGAGAACCAACGGGCCCAACAGAGCAGTTGGCCGGGGGGTCGGCACGTCAGGCAACAGGAGGACGCAATGCGCACGAGTACCCGTCGGTCCCGCAGGCTGGGGGCCCTCGCGGCCGTCGCCGCGCTGACCACAGGGCTGCTGGCCGGCTGCGCCAACGACTCGGATGACGGCTCGTCGAACTCGGACGGCGGTGGCAAGGGCGGCGGTAAGACCACGCTGACCATCGGCACCTTCGGTGTCTTCGGCTACAAGCAGGCCGGCCTCTACGACGAGTACATGAAGCTTCACCCGGACATCACCATCAAGGAGAACGTCACCACCCGTACCGACGTGTACTGGCCCAAGACGCTCACGCGGCTGCAGGCCGGTTCCGGCACCGACGACATCCAGGCGATCGAGGTCGGCAACATCACCGAGGCCGTGCAGACGCAGGCCGACAAGTTCGTCGACCTCGGCAAGGAGGTCGACAAGTCGCAGTGGCTGGACTGGAAGAACGCCCAGGCCACCACCAAGGACGGCAAGCTGATCGGGCTCGGTACGGACGTCGGCCCGATGGCGATCTGTTACCGCAAGGACCTGTTCCAGAAGGCCGGCCTGGAGACGGACCGCACCAAGCTCGCCGAGCAGTGGAAGGGCGACTGGTCCAAGTACGTGGACCTCGGCAAGGAGTACATGAAGAAGGCGCCGAAGGGCACCAAGTACGTGGACTCCGCCTCCTCGGTCTACAACGCGGCGCTCGGCGGTGAGAGCCAGCGGTACTACGACAAGGACGGCAACGTCATCTGGGACAAGTCGACGGGCGTGAAGAACGCCTGGAACACCGCCATGGAGGTGGCGACCAGCGACATGTCGGCGAAGCTGAAGCAGTTCGACCCGACGTGGGACCAGGGCTACGCCAAGGGCAGCTTCGCGACGGTGGCCTGCCCGGCGTGGATGATCGGCTACATCGAGCAGAAGTCCGGTGACTCCGGCAAGGGCAAGTGGGACGTGGCGGCGGCGCCGACCGCGGCCAACTGGGGCGGTTCGTTCATCGGCGTGCCGACGGCGGGCAAGCACCAGAAGGAGGCCGTCGCGCTGGCGAAGTGGCTGACCGCCCCCGAGCAGCAGGCCAAGGTCTTCGCCAAGCAGGCGAGCTTCCCGTCGACGCCGTCGGCGTACGCGAGCCTGAAGCCGCAGGCCGACACCACGGCGTACTTCTCGGACGCGCCGATCACCCAGATCTTCTCCGACTCGGCGAAGACCATCCCGACCCAGTACTTCGGCGTCAAGGACCAGCCGATCGGCACGGCCATCACCGACGTCGGCATCCTCCAGGTCGAGCAGAAGGGCAAGACGCCCGACCAGGGCTGGAACGCGGCCAAGTCGGAGATCAAGGACGTGCTCGGCCAGTGACCAGCTCCAAGCAGGCTCTCGCGCAGACCGCGCCGAGCGCCGACGCCGCGCCCGGTGACCAGCCGGGCGCGGCCCGCCGCGCTCACGGTCGCGGTACGCCGCCCCCGGGCACGAGCTCCTGGCGCAGCCGGCTGTACCGCTGGGACATGAAGGCGTCGCCGTACGCGTTCATCGCCCCCTTCTTCATCGTCTTCGGGGCCTTCGGGCTCGTGCCGCTGCTGTACACGGCCTGGTACTCGCTGCACAACGTGCAGTTGTCCGGCCTGGACCACCAGACCTGGGTGGGCCTGGACAACTACAAGAACCTGCTGTCCTCGGAGTTCTTCTGGAACGCCCTGGAGAACACCTTCACCATCGGTGTGATCTCGACGGTGCCGCAGCTGCTGATGGCGATCGGGATCGCGCATCTGCTCAACTACCGGCTGCGCGGCTCGACCGTGTGGCGGGTCGTGATGCTCACTCCGTACGCCACCTCGGTGGCGGCGGCGACGCTGGTCTTCACGCTGCTGTACTCGTGGGACGGCGGCATGATCAACTGGCTGCTGCACTTCGTCGGGGTCGACCCGATCAACTGGCGCGAGTCCGACTGGGGCGGGCAGTTCGCCGTCTCCTCGATCGTGATCTGGCGGTGGACCGGCTACAACGCGCTGATCTATCTGGCGGCGATGCAGGCCATACCCACCGATCTGTACGAATCGGCCGCGCTGGACGGGGCAGGCCGCTGGCAGCAGTTCCGCCATGTGACGGTCCCGATGCTCCGGCCGACGATCCTGTTCACGGTGGTGGTCTCCACGATCGGCGCGACCCAGCTCTTCGGTGAGCCCCTGCTGTTCGGCGGGGTGAGCGGTTCGAAGGGCGGCTCCGCGCACCAGTACCAGACGCTCGGCCTGTACATGTACGACCAGGGCTGGGGCATCGGCAACCTCGGTAAGGCGTCCGCAATCGCCTGGACGATGTTCCTGATCCTGCTGATCGTCGCCGCGATCAATCTGCTGATCACCCGACGGCTGAGGAAATCCCAATGACCACAAGTGAACTGACGCTGCCTCAGGCGAAGGAGAGGGGCCCGGGCGGCGGGCGTCCCGGACGCCGCCGCGTGCTCGGCGCGGGCAAGCAACTGCACGCGGGCCCGGTCACCTATGTCGTCCTGACGGTTCTCGCGCTGGTCTCGCTGGCGCCGCTGCTGTGGACCGCGATCGCGGCCTCACGCAACAACGAGCGGCTCGCACAGACACCGCCGCCGCTGTGGTTCGGCGGCAACCTGTTCAAGAACCTCCAGACCGCGTGGGACCAGGCGGGGCTCGGCACCGCGATGGTCAACTCCGTGATCGTCGCCGGGACCATCACCTTCGGTACGGTCCTGTTCTCCACGCTCGCCGGGTTCGCCTTCGCCAAGCTGCGGTTCAAGTTCTCCAGCACCCTGCTGCTGCTCACCATCGGCACGATGATGATCCCGCCGCAGCTGGCCGTCGTACCCCTCTACCTGTGGATGAGCGACCTGGGCTGGTCCAACCAGCTGCAGACGGTCATCCTGCCCACCCTCGTGAGCGCCTTCGGCACGTTCTTCATGCGGCAGTACCTGGTGCAGGCGCTGCCCACCGAGCTGATCGAGGCGGCGCGGGTCGACGGAGCGAGCAGTCTGCGCGTCGTATGGCACGTGGTCTTCCCGGCGGCGCGGCCGGCGATGGCGGTGCTCGGGCTGCTGACCTTCGTGATGGCCTGGAACGACTTCCTCTGGCCGATCATCGCGCTCAACCAGCAGAACCCCACCGTCCAGGTCGCCCTGAACGGCCTCGGCACCGGCTACATCCCCGACCAGTCGGTGATCATGGCCGGCGCGCTGCTCGGCACACTGCCGCTGCTCATCGCCTTCGTCCTGTTCGGCAAGCAGATCGTGGGCGGCATCATGCAGGGCGCGATCAAGGGCTGACCCTTCCCTCCTCAGGGGGCCGGGTCACCGCCGCCCCGGCCCCCCTTTCTTCCCTCTCCCCTCCTCCGACTCGTCGGTCTCCACGACCTCCTATGGGAGCGCTTCCATGCCTGAGCCCATTACCCCCGTGACCTTTCCTCCCGCCTTCCTCTGGGGCGCGGCGACCTCCGCGTACCAGATCGAGGGGGCGGTGCGGGAGGACGGACGCACGCCCTCGATCTGGGACACCTTCAGCCATACGCCGGGCAAGACCGCGGGCGGTGAGACCGGTGACGTGGCCGTCGACCACTACCACCGCTACCGCGACGACGTGGCCCTGATGGCGGAGCTGGGCCTGACGGCGTACCGCTTCTCGGTCTCCTGGCCGCGCGTGCAGCCGACCGGTCGCGGGCCCGCCGTGCAGCGCGGCCTGGACTTCTACCGACGGCTCGTCGACGAACTCCTCACCCACGGCATCAAGCCCGCCGTCACCCTCTACCACTGGGACCTCCCGCAGGAGCTGGAGGACGCGGGCGGCTGGCCGGAGCGCGACACGGCGCTGCGTTTCGCCGAGTACGCGCAGATCGTCGGCGAGGCACTGGGCGACCGTGTCGAGCAGTGGATCACCCTCAACGAGCCCTGGTGCAGCGCGTTCCTGGGGTACGGCTCCGGGGTGCACGCTCCGGGCCGTACGGACGCGGCGGCGTCGCTGAGGGCGGCGCACCACCTGAACCTGGCCCACGGACTCGGCACCTCGGCCCTGCGCGGCGCGATGCCCGCCCGCAACACGGTCGCGGTGAGCCTCAACTCCTCGGTGGTCCGTCCGCTTTCCCAGGACCCGGCGGACCTGGCGGCCGCGCGGCGCATCGACGATCTCGCCAACGGCGTCTTCCACGGCCCGATGCTGCACGGGGCGTACCCGGAGACACTGCTGGCGGCGACGTCATCGGTCACGGACTGGTCGTACGTCCTGGACGGCGACCTCGCGGCGATCCACCAGCCGCTCGACGCGCTCGGCCTCAACTACTACACGCCGACCCTGGTTTCGGCGGCGGACAGCACCGCGGCGGGCCCGCGCGCGGACGGTCACGGCGCGAGCTCGTACTCCCCGTGGCCCGGCGCGGACGATGTCGCCTTCCATCAAACCCCGGGCGAGCGTACGGAGATGGGCTGGACGATCGATCCGACGGGCCTGCACGACCTGATCATGCGCTACACGCGGGAGGCGCCGGGCCTGCCGCTGTACGTGACGGAGAACGGCGCCGCCTACGACGACAAGCCGGACCCGGAAGGCCGCGTCCACGACCCTGAGCGGATCGCGTACCTGCACGGCCATCTGTCCGCGGTGCAGCGCGCCATCACCGACGGCGCGGATGTGCGCGGCTACTACCTCTGGTCCCTGATGGACAACTTCGAGTGGGCGTACGGCTACGACAAGCGCTTCGGTGCGGTGTACGTGGACTACGCGACCCAGACCCGTACGCCGAAGTCGAGCGCCCTCTGGTACGAGCAGGCGGCGCGGACGGGCACGCTGCCGCCGCCGGCGGCCGCCGAGTAGACCATGTGACCGGGGGGGATGGCGGGGGGACGGGGCGCGGCGCCGGAGGGGGGCGCCGCGCCCCCGGGGCGGGCGGGGCCCGGGGGGAAGTTGTCGGGGCCCCCGCCGGCCGGGGGGGGGGGCCCGCGGCCGCGTAGGGGC